>JBPCYD010000214.1:0-17356 GCA_051007895.1 Woeseiaceae bacterium | reverse complement strand
GGAGCGACGGCGACCGCATGTGCGGCGCAATCGGGGAACCGGGCGGAACATGCCGACGAAGATATGAGCAATAGCCTGCTCTGGGCTGCAGCATGGAAACAGACTGCCGCAGAATACTTTGCGCTTTGCCATCAGGCCTACAACCTTGCGCGGCTGCGCGTCGATCTCGCGCTGGAGAAACATGCACCCGGCGATATGCCGCTGGCCGTGATTACGGACCTCGACAATACAGCCATGCATGCCCGTAGTTACTGGGGTTACTTGATTAACCAGGGACTCGAGTTTTTCGACGATGCCATTTGGGACGAGTGGCTGCCGAAGAATCAGATTACGACTGCTCCGGGTGCCAAGGACTTTTTCGACTACTGTGCTGCAAGGAAAGTAGAAGTTTTTTACGTGACCAATCGCGACCAGGGCGAGCGGACCTATGAATACGCGATGAAACAACTTGAGTTTCTCAACTTTCCTTACGCCGACGACGAGCATCTATATGTGTTCCGGGATTCATCGGACAAGTCGCCGGCGCGCGCAGAGGTGAAGTCAAGATTCGAGGTTGTGGTCATGCTTGGTGATAACCTCAACGACTATCAGCGTGACTACTATGTCACAGGCATCGAAGAACGCCTGCGCCTCATGGAGCGCGACCGCGAACATTTTGGCCGGGAGTTCATCCTGTTGCCGAATCCGACGGACGGACACTGGGTGCGCGCTATTTTCGGCGATTCCGAACCGCAGCCCACTAGTGAGAATCGGCGCTTGCTCAAGGAAGCGGCGACCTATATCGCGTGGGACGGCCAGTAGCCCTGTGATCAATCCGGAACCGGATGTCGCGCCTGTGTCGCCTGAGCGCCAGTGGCGTGAGGGAATACTATCGGCATTGATCGCGTATCTAGTCTGGGGTTTCCTGCCCGTTTATTTTATTCTCGTCAAGACCGTTCCGGCACTGGAGTTGCTCGCCCACCGCGTGATTTGGGCGGTACCGTTTGGTGCATTGATTATTCACCTGCGAAGACAATGGCCCGAGGTCCGCTGGGCATTCACCCATCCGGTTACGATGGTGTACATGGTGGCGACCTCGATTCTGATTGCCGGCAACTGGCTCGTGTACATCTGGGCTGTGCAGCAAGATCAGATCTTTCAGGCGAGTCTCGGTTATTACATCAATCCGTTGCTGTTCGCGGTCGCCGGGGTCTTCCTGCTTGGCGAACACCTGCGTCGTCAGCAGGTTTTGGCGGTGTGGCTCGCTGCAATTGGCGTCGTTGTGCTGACGGTTAGCGGCGGCACGTTGCCCGCAATTGCACTGTTCCTGGGATCGAGCTTTACGGTTTACGGCATCATCCGTAAGAAAGCGGCGATCAGGGCAATGCCAGGTCTCTTTATTGAGACAATTCTTCTGCTGCCCGTCGCCGTCGTATACCTGCTGATTCTGATGTCGCGCGACCAGGCCGTCTTCGGCACCGGTGGCGCCGCTACGACGTCTATACTGCTACTCGCCGGTCCGCTAACGGTCATTCCGCTGCTTTTTTTCGCGCTTGCCGCCAAGCGCTTGCCGCTCGCGACACTTGGCATGATGCAGTTTCTTGCGCCGACCTTGCAGTTCCTGGTAGGCGTTTACTACGGCGAACAATTGACGACGGCACATATCATTTGTTTTGCGTGTATCTGGGGCGCGGTTCTCTTGTTCAGCGTTGATGCTGTGCAGGCCAATCGAAAACTGGCGAAAAGCCGGCCTTGATGCAACCAAAATCGGGTCCTGTGCATCACAGGACTGAACCATGCTGTACGAAACGGTTCGTATAATGTGGGGGTAGGGCTGGCTGATTTGGTGTTATACTCAAGTATAACACTTTGGCCGAGCGATCACGCCACGCCGGCCAGCGCTCTGCAACCGCGAAAACTATAGCCACCAACGGCAGGACATCATGACCCGCAAGGGAAAACGCGCCTTATTGATCGTTTCAATATTCGCAGTTGCGATATTGGGGGCCTTCGGACTGAGCCAAATGAAGCCGCCGCCCGAGTCCAAAGACACCACAGATGTCGCTCCCCTGGTGAATGTCATCACCCTCGATGCCGCTGACACGAGTTTTCGAATCGAAAGCCAGGGCACTATTCAGCCGCGAACCGAAACCACCCTGAGTGCTGAAATCTCCGGTGCGATTGTTGGCATTTCACCCAAGTTCGTTGCTGGCGGTGTATTCCGCCAGGGTGAGGAACTGCTGCGTATAGACCAGTCCAACTACGCAGCGGCTGTTGATCGAGCAAATGCAATGCTTGAGCAGCGGAGAATCGAGTTTGAAGGTGCTGAAAAACTGCGCAGCCAGGGATATCGCGCGGAGTCCGAGTATGCGTCGGCGGTCGCCGCCCTTGCGGCTGCCAGGGCAGATCTTGTCAACGCTGAAAGAAACCTGGAGCGTACGGTTATCAGTTTGCCCTACGATGGCATGGTACGGACGAAGTCTGCCGATCTTGGGCAGTACGTTAATCCGGGCACGATGCTGGGCGTTACATTTGCGACAGATTTTGCCGAGGTCCGGTTGCCGTTGACGGACCAGGACCTTGCCTTCATTGATTTGCCGAATGCTGCCGATATTCAGGATTCTGGCAGCAGTGCCGGTCCATCCGTGGCGTTAAGTGCGATCCAACAGGGCGAGCTGCGTTCCTGGCCGGCTCAGATTGTACGCACCGAAGGCGTGGTCGATGAAAAGAACCGCGTTACCTACGCAGTTGCCAGTGTTGCCGATCCGTACCACCTTGGCCGGCGGAATGGGGGAGACTCTGCGTTGCCGGTTGGTACCTTTGTTGCAGCCAGCATAGTCGGTACCACAGTCAGTAATGTCATTCGTGTTCCCCGCATCGCGCTGCGCGGAAATCGCCAGCTAATGTTTGTCGATTCTGAAGACCGGCTTTACATTCGCGATGTCGACATACTTCGTTCCGATTCCGAGTACGCTTATTTACGCGGTGGCGCCAGCGTTGGAGATCGAATCAGCCTGACGACCATCGAGTCGCCGCTGAACGGTATGAAAGTCCGTACAATTGATTCTCCGGATGTTGAATCGCAACATGATGATCAGGAGAGTGTGGCCGATGTGGATAAACACTGATCTGCCTGAAGAGGATTTGAGGGCGTGAGTTCGCGCCGGGAGGATCCGCGCAAGGGAATCATCGCCTGGTTCGCCAGGAACCACGTTGCCGCTAATCTTTTGATGTTTCTCATCATCGCTTTTGGTGTGGTTTCCTCAGTTACGATCCGCAAACAAACGACGCCGGATTTCGAGCTGAACTGGATCCAGATACGCGTGCCGTATCTCGGCGCCGCCCCTCAGGAAGTCGAGGAAGGGGTGGTCATCAAGATCGAAGAGGCGATTCAGGATATACCCGGTATTGTCGAGATTAATTCCAGTGCGTTCGAGGGAATGGGTAACGTAACTGCAGAGGTTGCAACTGGCGAGGACATCAACGAGATCCTCACGGAGGTCAAAACAAAAGTCGACGCGATTTCCACGTTTCCGGGATTAACCGAGAAACCGGTTATCTACAAACAGGAGGTACCGATTCATGTCGTCTTTCTGACGATAACCGGGCCGCTGGATGAGTATTCCAGGAAGGAAGTCGGGCTCGAGATTCGGGATGAGTTAATGCGCATCCCGTCGGTCAACCAGGTCCAGATTCTCGGCGACAGGGACTACGAAATAAGTATCGAAGTGCCGGAGAATGTTCTACGTCAGTACGGCTTGACGATGAGTGAGATATCCCAGGCGATCCGTGAATCCTCTGTGGACATGCCTGGTGGCTCGATCAAGTCCGAAAGCGGAGACATATTACTGCGCACGGAGGGCCAGGTTTACACTGGCCAGGAGTTTGCTGACCTTGTGTTGCGAACGTTTCCTGACGGCACACGCCTGACGCTCGGCGACATCGCGACCATTCAGGACGGATTCGTAGAAACAGATGGATACGCGAGGTACATGGGTCAACCGGCGGCATCGATGCGTGTCATGGCGATCGGTCAGCAGAACGAACTCAAGACGGCCGAAGAAGTAAGAGACTACGTCGCAACCAAGCAGGAAACACTGCCGGACGGTGTTTCCATCGAGGTATGGGTCGACCGATCCTTTTACCTGCAGGGCCGGCTGGACATGATGGTCACTAACATGCTGCAGGGCGGGCTGCTGGTGTGCCTGATCCTGTCCCTGTTTTTACGACTTAAAGTTGCAGCCTGGGTGATCGTTGGAATCCCGGTCACATTCTTTGGGGCAATGTGGTTGATGCCGTTGGGTCCATGGCCGGTATCAGTAAACACCATCAGTTTGTTCGGCTTTATCCTGGTGCTCGGTATTGTCGTTGATGACGCAATAATCATCGGGGAGAGTATCTATACCAAGATTCGTGCAGACGGCCACACGCTCGATAACGTCGTACGCGGTGCGCAAAGAGTCGCGGTGCCGGCGACATTCGGCGTATTGACGACGATTGCGGCGTTCGCACCGATGCTGTTTGTCGGGGGCATTGTCGGGCCTTTTTTCGAAGCAATGTCCGTAGTCGTGATTCTTTGCCTGATGTTTTCCCTGGTGGAGTCGAAATTGATTCTTCCCGCTCACCTGGTTCACGCGAATATCAAGCCGGTCGATGAAGATGATCTTTTTAATCCGCAACGGGAAATCAGGATTGTCGAAAAAGGCCCAAGATTCTTTCAACGGATGCAGCGTCATGTGCAACATGGACTGCAAAACCTGATTCACAACTGGTACGTACCGGCACTGCAGAAGTCACTGGTCAATCGCGGCTTAACGCTGACGGTCTTTGCCGCCGTGCTGATACTGACTGCCGGACTTATGAAAAGCAGTCTCGTTCGCACAGTGCTTTTTCCCGAAGTGCCAAGTGATTTCATTCAGGTCAGCATGGAAATGCAGAACGGCACTGCGCCAACAGTCAGGGATAGCGCACTATCACGTATCGAACAGGCTGCGTTCGACATCAATAGTGAGCACCTGGCTGCAAATGCCGGAGCAGATGATCCTATCGATCATCTGATTGTGTTCACGGACGGTGATACAGGAGGGTTTATTTTCGCTGAACTCTATCGCGGTGAGGATAGGCCACTGGACAGTGACGAGCTCATCGGGATCTGGCGCGAAAAAGTCGGCGAGATTGCAGGAATTAAAGATCTGACGTTCTCTGGAGGAGACCACGTTGGAGGGGGAGCGCCGTTGAGCTTCAACCTGTCCGGTAACAATTACGAAGGCCTTGAGAACGCGGCAGCCGAACTCGAAGATAAGCTCGCCGAGTACAATGGCGTATTCGATATTTTGAACTCCTCGAGTGCAGGTGGTCAGGAGATCAAGCTCGACATAAAGCCCGAGGCTGAAGCGCTCGGACTGACGATGTCATCGCTTGGGCGGCAGGTCAGACAGGCGTTTTATGGAGAAGAAGCCCAGCGTATCCAGCGTGGCCAGAATGAGCTCAAAGTGATGGTGCGCTATCCGCTAAGCGAACGACGGTCCGTGGCAGATCTCGAAAATATGCGAATCCGCACACCGGCGGGCGACGAGGTGCCGTTTAACTCGGTGGCACAGGTGTCCTTCGGCGAGGCTTATTCCAGCATCTCGCGACAGAATCGGAAACGGTCGGTAACCGTGTCCGCCGACATCGATCCGGAACGGGTGGAACCTGGGGAGATAATCGAGGAGCTATCGGAACAGTACATTCCCGGCCTCCTGTCACGGTATCCAGGCGTCGACTACAGCCTCGAAGGCGCCAGCCTGGAAGAACAGGAGTTCGTGCGCAACATATCGATTGCTTCTATCGCAGCGCTGTTCCTGATTTATGCACTAATCGCCATTCCGCTGCATTCTTACACCCAGCCGCTGATTATCATGTCAGTGATTCCGTTTGGTCTCATTGGTGCTGTTATTGGTCACATCGTAATGGGCAAAGCGATCAGCATGTTTTCGCTGTTTGGGCTAATTGCCCTCGCGGGCGTTGTGGTTAATGACAGCCTGATCCTGCTCGATTTCATCAACAAGGCTCGCGAGGATGGTGTGCCGGCCGTAGAAGCCGTTATTAAGTCGGGCACCGAACGGTTCAGGCCAATCATACTTACGTCATTGACGACGGCTGCGGGTTTAATGCCGATCATGCTCGAAACCAGTCTACAGGCACAATTCGTCATTCCCATGGCAATCTCGTTAAGCTTTGGCATTATTTTCGCGACAGTGATTACGTTGTTCCTGATTCCGTCGCTTTATTTGCTCCAGCAGGACTTTGGCGGGCTGATGAGGGATGGGAGAAACCTGCTACTTGGTCGTGATGCTGTTGATGAAAGCGGTGCTGCCGATGCACCCTAGCGCGTGCTAGCGTCTCAGGATTGCAAACCACCTGGCAATATTCAGAAGGCTCATCAGTGATGCAGAAACATAAGTGAGTGCGGCTGCTTTGAGAAGCTTGCGCGCATGCTTCCGGTCTGACTTCATCAGTATTTTGTGTTCATCCAGCAATGGCAAAGCCCGATTGAAGCTCGCATCGAATTCAGTTGGCAGCGTCACCATATGTACGACCGTCGATGTTCCCAGGGTCATAAGGCCACCGAGGAACATCAAGATACTCAATCCCGGTACGCGGGTAATTGCGCCAATAAATGGGGAGATCATCAGTATTCCGGCGCCAAGTTTTTCGAATTTCTGGGTCACCCTGATGAGGTTTGTGCGATAACGCAGGGGCTTGTAGCCTTGCTCGTCCTGTAGGGCATGCCCGACTTCATGGGCGGCCACGGTAATGGCCGTCAACGAACGGCCATAAAACTTGTCTCCCGTAAGGCGTACTACTTTGGCTGTCGGGTCATAGTGATCTCCCTCCGCCGTTTCTTCCACAGCGACAGAATGCATGCTGTGCGCATCGAGCAGGTGGCGTGCGAGTTCGGCACCGGTACCGGAATAGCGGTCTGCCGGGACGGAATAGCGTTCAAGAACCCGCTTCACCCATATGCCAGGCAGAAAAACGATCCCCAGCAGAATCAAAGCAATGATCAGGTAGCCCATGCGCGGGATCTTACGCGAAATAAAATGCGCGGGGATAGGGTCTGTATTAAGTAGAGTCCTGAATACCTATACGGAATCGTGTGCGGAAAAAAATCTTGACCGTCACTCTTTACGGATCAGCATTGGTTGCAATACTGGTGGCCGGCTTCCTGTACCTGAATCGACCGCAGTTAATTAGTATCAATGCAGCGCTACCGGAAGAGTTTGCGGTGGCTGGGTTTGCCCATGTTCGCTTTGAAAGGCTCCTGAAAAAGTATGTAGATAAAGAGGGAAATGTCGCGTACGAGCAGTGGCACCAAAACGCGGATGATCGCTCCAGTCTCGATGGCTACCTGGCGGCTGTTGCGCGTTTCAGTCCGGAAAATGCGCCGAAGCGCTTCGGAACGCGCTCGGAACAGCTTGCCTACTGGCTCTACGCCTACAATGCTTACGTCATCCGCAGCGTTCTGGAGAACTGGCCGCTCGACAGTGTCACCGATGTGAAGGCACCGATCGAGGCTGTCACCGGGTTTGGTTTTTTCTACCGGCAACGGTTTCTGTTCGGTGAGAAGCCTTACAGCCTGTACGCGGTTGAGCACGAAAAGATCCTCAGGGCTTTCAAAGATCCGCGGGTTCACTTCGTATTGAACTGTGCCAGTGAAAGTTGCCCGGTTCTTCGTCCCGAGCTACCGACAGGTGGCGCACTGGAAGTATTGCTGCGCGAGGCAACCATTGAGTTTGTATCTGACCAGCGCAACGTGTACGTCGATCAGGAAAATGGACGGATCGTGCTTTCAACAATATTCAAGTGGTATCGCAACGACTTCGTGAATGATCTAAGACGGCGCGGACTGCCGTCGGATCGTGGCGTCGTTGACTATGTTATCGACGTATCGCCTGCCGATGCCCGGGCGGAGTTGCTGGCAGCCGACGGCTTCGAAGTTGTATTCGAGGACTATGACTGGTCCCTTAATGCGCGGGCGCCTGCCACGCACTGAGCCGGATGCCGGCAGTCAACGTTGTATCCGTCGTTAGTCCGGCACGCAAATTCCGGCATTCCATAAAAATCACAATGACTTCCAGCCGGCCGAACTTTTTTTGCAGGTTGCCGATGGCTGAATGTTGTTACACTGCGGCTGATCGCTAATACCAATAAGTACGGATCGAAGCCCTGTTGACCCCCGAACAAATCACATTATTCGCCCTTCTCCTGTTTGTCTTTGTGTTCCTGATATGGGGGCGCTGGCGCTATGACCTGGTCGCATTCGGTGCATTGCTGCTGGCAGTAATCGCTGGCATCGTGCCAACGGCGGAAGCCTTCTCAGGCTTCGGTCATCCCGCCGTCGTCATTATTGCGCTGGTGTTGATCGTCAGTCGTGGCCTTTCCAATTCCGGTGCGATCGAGCTTCTGGCCCGGGTTGTCGTGTCGGGCAGCAGGAAACTGGCGGCGCATGTCAGCATCATGTCGTCCCTGGCGGCGGTTCTTTCGGCCTTGATGAACAATGTAGCGGCGCTGGCATTGCTGATGCCAGTGGATATCCAGGCGGCCAACAAGGCCGGGAGAAGCCCGGCACTGTCGCTGATGCCGCTGTCTTTCGCGTCGATCCTCGGTGGCATGATTACCTTGATTGGAACGCCGCCCAATATTGTCATTGCCGAATTTCGCAATGGCGCGCTTGGCGCACCGTACAAAATGTTTGATTTCGCGCCGGTTGGGCTTACCTGCGCGGTCGTTGGCGTAGCCTATGTCGCCTTTATTGGCTGGCGACTCCTGCCGGCGGAACGACGGGAATCGAACTCGGGCAAGGATCTTTTCGACCTCGCCGACTACATTGCCGAGCTGAAAGTGCCGGAAGGAGCGGCCGTGATCGGTTCCTTTGTAAGAGATCTTGATGAGATGGCCGAAAAGAGCGACGTGGACATCGTCGGCCTGGTGCGACGTGGCAAGCGCATGCCTGGTCTGGCCCGCAGAGTTGAAATCAGGGCAGGGGATCTGCTCGTCGTCGAAGGTGATCCGGAAAGCATTGAAGATGCAGTTGGCGGCATGGGGCTCGAGTACGTGGGTACGGGAGAGGGCGTACTACAGAAGGACGATCTCGTCCTGAATGAAGTCATCGTTCCCGAGTCTTCGAGTCTTGCCGGACGTTCTGCGATGTCGTTTCGCCTGCTGTATCGGTATCGCGTTGCGCTGGTCGGTGTATCACGCCAGGGCAGGCGTTTCAGCGAGCACGTACGCAAAGTTGAAACCAAAGCAGGCGATGTATTGCTTCTCCTGGGGGCTGAAGATCGCATTGCCGATGTGATAACCCGGCTGGGTTTATTGCCGCTGGTTGATCGCGGCCAGCGCGTAATTCAGCGCAACAAGGCGTGGTGGGCCGTTGGCATATTTGCCGCAGCAATTGTGGTCGCCAGCATCGGTATCGTCTACCTGCCTATTGCACTGGGGTGTGTCGCCGCTGCCTATGTGATGCTCAATATTGTGCCGGTACGCGAACTATACGATTCCGTCGAATGGCCGGTAATCGTCCTCTTAGCAGGGATGATTCCTATCGGATCTGCCATGCAGTCGACCGGCAGTACTACTCTGATTGCCGAAGGCATTGTCGATATTTCCGCGGGTTTTTCGCCGGTTGTCGTCCTAACCCTGCTGATTATTGTCACGATGACGCTGTCTGACGTGATGAACAATACGGCGACCGCAGTAATAGCGGCGCCGATCGCGATGGAGATTGCGGGCATACTGAACGTGAACCCGGATCCGTTCCTGATGGGGGTTGCCGTTGCGGCATCCAGTGCTTTCCTGACGCCGATCGGGCACAAAAACAACACCCTGGTCATGGGACCCGGCGGGTATCGATTCGGGGATTACTGGCGCATGGGTCTACCGCTCGAAATAATCATTGTCGCCGTGGCCGTGCCGACGATCCTCGTCGTCTGGCCACTGTAGCCAAATGGAGGCTAGAGTAATGAAAACAGGGTCACTGCTGTTCTTGACAGTTTCGACAATTTTGTCGGTCGCCGTTTCGGTCGCTTGTGCCGACGACGCCGATTTCAAAGTCGCCACGGTAATATCTTCAGAGGAACTGGCGAAGGCACAGGCGGATGCGCCAGCCGATCGCGTAAGTGACCAACCATTGAGCCACGTCGAATCCGCAGAGGGGCGTCTCGGTATCGGCGTAGTACACCGGCCGGTGATAGCGCCGGGCGGTCCCATCGAGGCGATTCTGCACCACAAGCAGTCCGAAGTTTATCGCGTAATGGCCGGCTCCGGCGTATTGGTGACAAGTTCATCGATGGCCAATTCAGTCGCAATCGACCCGGATGGCAACATCGTGCGTAACCTGACAGGCCCGAGCGACCGTGGCGTAATCGACGAAATCGAAAGCAGCCAGCCAATTACAACTGGCGACGTAATCATTATTCCGGCCGGCGTTGCGCACGGATTCAGTCAGATTAGCGAGCCGATAACCTACATGGTCGTCCGCGTCGATCCGGAGAGGCTCGTAGCGCTCAAGTGAGTGGTTTGCTGCAGAACAAGGTGTGCCTGGTGACCGGGGCATCACGTGGAATTGGCGCTGCGATTGCGGCAGCGCTCGCTGCGGAAGGTGCGGGCATTGGCGTTCACTATGGCAGCAATCGAAATGCGGCTGAGAAGGTTGTCGAGGGGCTCGCAGGCAACAATCATGCGGTATTTGCAGCAGACCTCTCTGATGCCGCCGTTGCGCCGGATCTGGTCAATCGGGTTATTCATTCGCTGGGGCGGCTGGATGTGCTCGTCAACAATGCCGGCATTTTTAAAGCGCACGACCCGCTGGGTGTGAGCACTGACCAGTGGCTGCAGTGTTGGCGGGAGATACTCGAGGTAAACCTGATCGGGCCCGCAGTGCTATGCCAATCGGCGGCAGCAAGTATGGCGGCGCAGGGTGGCGGCCGCATTATTAATATCGGGTCCCGCGGCGCATTTCGCGGCGAACCCGAGGGACCTGCATACGGTGCCAGCAAGGCGGGGTTGCATTCGTTGAGTCAGTCCCTGGCAATCGCGCTCGCACCCCACAACATACAGGTAACCGCCGTGGCACCCGGCTTCGTTGAGACAGATATGGCGAGTGCGCTGCTCGAAGGTGAAACTGGGGATGCTATACGCGGCCAGAGCCCGTTGAATCGAGTTGCTCGTCCGGATGAAATTGCCGAGACCGTACGATTTCTTGCCACCACCGATGCACAATTCCTGACGGGCGCCATTATCGATGTCAACGGTGCGTCTTATCTAAGAACATAGTTATTTCAATAAAATAGAGCTAACTCTTAAATTTATAGTAAAGAGTTAGTCGCGCTGGACTGAATACCCAGGTGGTCCCTACACACCTGCCGTTGTGGTCGTGCAGCACCACAAATATGTAAAACACTTGTCGCAAAAACCCTGACGACTACGTCAGAAACTGACAGTTTTTCCAGCGTGTCGGGCAGTCTTCTGTTCCAATATAAACCCGAAAAAAACAATAAAAACAGAGTATTACGTTCTAATTGTCCTGTCTTGCCGGTTCTGGCACGAGGCTTGCATTTTAGTCATACAGGAGCTGAGTTAGCAGCTCTAAGGATCGACACGGAGATTCACGACAATGAGTACACAACTAATCCAGGACTGGACAAGTTCCGAGGTACCCCTGAAATATGGCACGTCGCGTGACGTTCGATACAAGATTTACAAAGAAGGTACGCGGCTCTTCCAGGAGATTCGCGATGTAGATGATCGACCCATTCATACGCTCGAGTTGCCGCAGGGTATGGCGCTTGAGAAAAGCAGCTACGAGGTATTGCTGCGGTATGTATTGGTTGACGTAGTAAATTCCTGAGCACTACTCCAAAGTAATCGGGAAGGGACGGAAAGGGCCAGGGACGGCCCTTTCTTTTTGCCTGCGGAAAACGTCCCTCAGGCGCCCCCTTATTTTGTACACGACTTTTATCAATGGCAGACTGCATCGAGTTTTGACAACTTCTGTGAGTCTGCAATGCGCAACGCCCTACTTTTGCTGTGTCTTCCGCTGTCCGTTTTCGGGCAAACGCCGATCGAATACGACGTTTCATTCGAGAATGCGGCGCATCATGAGGCGCGCATCACGGTCACCTGGGAAGATATTGGTGATGCGCCGTTACAGATACGAATGAGCCGCTCATCGCCGGGTCGCTACGCCCTCCATGAGTTTGCCAAGAATGTGTACCAGGTATGGGTGGTCGATGGTGCCGGTAACCCGCTAAGATTTACCCGACCCGATGCCTACCAGTGGGATGTATCCGGGCATGATGGCACGGTGTCCGTGACCTACACCCTGTATGCAGACCGGGCAGGGGGAACATACTCGGGAATCGACCTGACGCATGCGCATCTGAATATGCCAGCGACATTTATGTGGGCTCGCGGCTTTGAGGATCGCCCGATCAACGTCACGTTTAGCCCGGCAGTCGACGACTGGCGTGTTGCGACGCAGCTCGCGCCTACGGACGACAAGTTCGTATTTTCGGCGCCCGATCTGCAGTACTTCCTGGACAGCCCTACAGAGCTCAGCAACTTCTCAGAACGCAGTTGGAAAGTGCGCTCAAACGGTGAGCCGACCACTTTCAGACTCATTGTGCACCATGACGGTAGCGAGGAGGATGTTGACCAGTACCTGGCGATGGCGAAAAGAATAGTCAATGCGCAGATCGAGATATTCGGGGAGTTGCCGTCATTTGACTATGGAACCTATACCTTCATCGCCGATTACCTGCCGTATGTTTCCGGCGACGGCATGGAGCACAGGAACTCGACCATTCTCGCCAGTACGCAATCTTTGCTGGACAACGATTTCGGTCAGAAAGGGACGTTATCGCATGAATTCATTCACGCATGGAACGTGGAGCGAATTCGACCGGCCAGCCTTGAGCCTTTTGATTTTGAACGGGCAAACATGTCGGCGAATTTGTGGTTTGCTGAGGGCTTCACGTCCTACTACGGGGCACTGGCAATCCGTCGCGCTGGCGAGTCAAGCATTGCCGAGTACACGGGGGCGCTTGCCAATTCAATCAATACCGTAAGCCACTCACCGGGTCGTACCTTTGCATCTGCTGCCGGCATGAGTATGCAAGCGCCATTCGTTGACGCGGCATCCGCAATCGATCCAACGAATTTTGCGAACACCTACATTTCTTATTACACCTACGGCGCGGCGCTGGCACTGGCGCTTGACCTGACATTGCGAGAGCGCTTCGACGACGTCACGCTCGATTCGTTCATGCGACATGTCTGGCAGACACATGGAAAAACGGAGTTGCCGTACACTAATAACGATCTACGCGATCGGCTGGCAGAGGTGACCGGCAGCGAGCGATTTGCCACGGAATTTTTCGGCAAGTTTATCTTTGGAAAGGAGTTGCCGGACTACCAATCGCTTCTGGCGAATGCCGGAGTGCTGGTTCGCCAGAAGAAGACCAACGGCGCCTATGCCGGGCCAGTGTCACTGGAATTCGAGGGCAACGATGCGATTATCACGGGCAACACCATTATTGGCAGTCCGCTATACGAAGCCGGGCTGGATCGTGGGGACACGATTGTCGCAATCGATCGCCTGAAGATTCGCAGCCAGGCGCGTTGGGACAATGCGTTGCGCAGGTATTCCGCCGGTGATACCGCAACTATCAGCTTCATCCAGCGTGGTGTTGCACGATCTGCCGAGATCGAATTCACCAAAAACCCGCAGCTGGAAGTCAAAACTTTCGAGGCAGCCGATATAGAAGTGACCGACGAACAATTACGCTTTCGCGCCGCTTGGCTCGGCACCGAAAACGACGACTAAGACATCGTTATTTTGTCGCTGCGATATCGATGATCGTATACCAGAGAAACTGAACGAGCTGTTTGACTGAGTCCTCCGAAACTCGTTCATTGTCGCCGTGAGCGCCATTGCCGCTGTTTATTTCTGCAACGGACCTTGTCGCGCCGATGCCATATGAGGCAACACCCTTGGCACGCACTTGCGCCATGTCGGTAGCACCGGTTGCCATTTGCGGCAGCACGAGCGCTTCCGGGTACATGCGATTGGCAACTGTTTCCAGCGACTGAAACATCTCGGTATCGATCGGGGAGGGCGGCGCCTCGGGCCGATAGATCGGCTCGGGCACGACTTCGACATTCGGATCATCAATCAATACGCGTAGCTGATCATAGAACGCATCAACATCTTCGTCGGGCAACATGCGGATATCGAGTATCGCCGACGCTTCTGACGGTATGACATTCCTGCGGAAGCCGCCGTCGATAACCGTTGGAACGACGGATGTGCGCAACACCGAGTAGTGGTAAGGATAATTCTCCAGGAAGTACTGCTGAATGGCTTCAGTCTCTTCCGGATTGTCAACATTGCGATAGCGCCACGCATCCTCGTCCTCAGAGATAGTGGCAAGACGCTCGAAATATGCACTGGTAACCGGGTTCAGTCGCATCTCTGTTTTCCAGCTGCCGGCTTTAGCGACTGCCCTGGCCAGCGCCGTTACCGCGTTGTCGAGGCGGGGAACAGAGCCATGTCCCGCCGTACCGCGGGCAACCAGTGTCGCGCGACGCGGCTTTTTCTCAGTCGACTGTATGCCGACGACTGATACGCCGAAATCTTCGAGAATATTGCTGCCACCCTCGGCAAGGCAAAACTCCGCCGCTATCTTGTCCCAGTGGTGCTCGACCATGAAGTTGATGCCGACCTCCGGCGTTCCTTCCTCGCCTGATTCGGCCAGGAAAATAATGTCGCGATCCAGGTCTACTCCATAGCGCTTCAGCATCTTCATCAGCATCAGGCCGGCAGTGACGTTGTCCTTGTCGTCCAGGGTCCCGCGCCCGTATATCCAGCCGTCCTTGCGCAATCCGCCAAACGGCGCCTCCGCCCAGCGTTCTGCCTGCACACCGACGACATCGGTGTGGCCCATGATAAGAATGGGTCGTTTCGAACCGTTGCCTTCGATGCGTGCAACCAGGTTGGCGCGATCAGGGTCGAGCGCGAACATTTCTGAATCGATACCTTCTGCTGCAAGCGCAGCTTTGACGTAGTTCGCCGCCTCCGTTTCGTTACCGGGCGGGTTGGAGGTGTCGATTCTTACCAGGTCGATAAGGTGATTAATCGATTCCTCGCCAACTTCTTCCCAGTCCACCAGGTAACGGTCCTGCGGCATTGCTGCAATTGGCGCTATCAGGAATATGAGGGTAAGCATCTTACGCATGGTCGACTCCGGCGAGCTGTCTTGGGAAGCATGAGTCTACATGATTCGAGGAGGACGATAGAACGGTCAAAAACACACGCACAAATGCTAGTCTTGCGGGCATAAAAAAGGGGACAGCAATGCGGGAAAAAACAATTCGACAAGTGTTCAGTGTGTCTATTCTGTTAGTCGCCTGCCTCGCTCAGGCCGATGAGCACCCGGATGGCGACAGCCAGACTGATGCCGCTATTCCGGAGCCCACTCGATTTGTGACGGAACATCGGGCGCCGTTCAATGGCCAGACGATTGAATATACAGCGACCGCTGGCGAAACCTATGTGCGCGACAACGACGGTAAACCCAAGGCGAGTATTTTTACATTCGCCTATACGAAACGGAATCTGCGCGAGGGCGAGGTTCGGCCGGTTACCTTTGTCTGGAACGGCGGTCCGGGCTCAGCGTCACTGTGGCTGCATATGGGTACTTTCGGACCGAAGCGTGTATCGGTGCCTAGCGATGCCGGTCACGCGGGCGCACCGCCATATGCGGTACTGGATGCCGGTGAGACAATACTCGACGCGACAGACCTGGTATTCGTCGATCCCGTTGGCACCGGCTATTCGCGACCGCTTGGCACGCACGAGGGTGCAGAATTCTGGGGGCTGTCAGAAGATGCGCAGTCCATGGCCGAATTCATTCGCACCTGGGTTACCGAAAACGGTCGCTGGAATTCACCCCGCTTTCTACTGGGCGAGAGTTACGGTACTACCCGGGCCGCGGCGGTCGCCAAGATAATGGAAGGTGACTTTATGATGAGCCTGAACGGCATCATCTTTGTCTCGCAGGCGCTCGATTACCAGGGTTCAACCCCTTACATTCGCGACAATATCGTGGCGCATATCACCTATCTGCCAACGATGTCAGCGGCGGCCTGGTACCACGACAAGGTGTCGCCAAAACCTGATAGCCTCGAAGCCTTCCTCGCGGAGTCACGCGCCTTTGCCACGGACGAATTATTGCCTGCCCTGTTCAAGGGCAGCGCACTGGATGCACAAACACGAACACGGGTGCGCGATCGCCTGGCGTATTTTACAGGTTTGAGTCCGGCGTACGTCGAGCGAGCGAATCTCAGGGTACAGGGGCGGCGTTTCGCCAAAGAGCTGCTGCGCGAGGAAGGATTGGCAATCGGTCTACTTGATGCGCGCTATACAACCAATGATATCGACGATCTGGACGCGGATCCTGCAGGCGATGCCAGCGATCGAGCGATCTCCAGCGCATTCAAGGCAGCGTTAATGGACTACCTGCACAGCGATCTTGGCGTGCAGTGGGACAGGACGTATCTCGCGCCGGGAGATGACGAGCTGAGCAAGCAATGGCGCTATCGGACGACGCCTGATGGGCAGTCCTATGAACCCATGTTTGTCAATACGGCACGTGATCTGGCGGAAGCGCTACGCAATAATCCGTCACTCAAGGTGTTGGTTGCTTCCGGCTACTACGACCTGGTGACGCCGTTTTATGATGCAGAATACACACTGAATCGGCACGATATTCTTGCCGAACAGGTTCGCTACACCTACTACGGTGGCGGCCATATGATGTACGTTAACGAACCATCTCGTACAAAGATACTTGATGACACCAGAGCATTTATCCTCGAGCAGCTGGCTGAATAACACCACAATGAGTAAACGTTCCAAGTCGTCAATCGAAACTGACGTAGCGCAGGGCATGCACTATGTCGATACGGTGACGGGCAGTGTCGTTCCCCCGATCATGCCGTCGACCACTTTTGCGCGTGATGAGAATTACGCGCTCGTGTCACCTGAGCACAGTTACGGTAGAGACGAAAACCCGAGTTACCGGACCGCAGAAAAAATGTTGATGCGGATGGAGGGGGGCAGTGACGCGATGTTGTTTAGCTCCGGAATGGCCGCGGCGGCGGCCGTTGTGCAATCACTCGAGCCCGGATCGCATATCGTCATTCCAACTGTTATGTACTGGGGCTTACGCAAGTGGATGGTTGCATTCTGTGCTCGCTGGGGCATTGAGCTCGACCAGTTTGATTCAGCGGACCCGGACGATCTGGCCGATAAAGTCAAAGCAGGCACGAC
>JBPCYD010000213.1:0-6008 GCA_051007895.1 Woeseiaceae bacterium | reverse complement strand
CCGTATCACCTTCTTTGAACAGGATTTGTTGCGGCGACAGCTCACTGATCCGCACCTTCTTGGCAAGGGCGGCCAGATTGTCCCGTTTCAATCCATCTAGCGGAGAGAAGGTCTTGAGCAGATCAATGTCTAGCTGCTCAGCACTCATTATTCATCCTGTTTTCGCTCAATAGGTTGCCGCTGCAAACGTACTCTTTGGCGTCTGCAATCACGCATAAGCCCTTATTCTAACTTCAATTTGTTATCTTTCGATACCGCTGTCCTGCGCTATCGTGAAGCGCCGCACAGTTTATCAGCATAGTGCCGTCACAACAGTCATTCTTTGGCTGCAAATGCATCCCATCCCCCGTGTGGGCGAAATCGTTCGCCGAGCTCCGTCGCCAAACCATCAAGCGCTCCGGTAATATCGTCGATGCCTCGCTCGCGCGCATACTGCAGCGGGCCACCCCTGAAGGGCGCGAACCCGGTGCCGAAAATGACGCCTGCGTCCAGCAGGTCCGCTTCTGTGACCACCTGCTCAGACAGGCAGGCAACCGCCTCATTAACCATTGGCAGGATCAGTCGATCAACAAGCTCGCCGGCCTTATTCGCGCTATCCGCCGGCGGCTTTACCACTTTACCGTTTTCCCAGCGGTAGAAGCCCTGACCCGACTTTCGCCCAAGATGCTTCTTTTCTACCATTTCGGCCAGGGTGCCTGGCACCTCCCGGTCGAAGGCTGTCCCCAGTACTTTCGACACGTGCATCGCAACGTCGAGACCGACGCTATCGATGAGCTCTATGGGTCCCATAGGCATCCCGAATTCTTCCGCCGCGCTATCGATCGAGGTCAGGGGAACACCTGCCTCAGCGAGGTACATGGCTTCGGCCATATATGGCCCGAGAATTCGATTCACGACGAATCCCGGTGAGCTGGCGCATTCCAGCGGAAATTTTCCGATTTCCTTGACGAAGCCGAATGCCGAGTCCAATACGTCTTGCTGTGTATCCTGGCAGCGGACAATTTCAACGAGCGGCAGTTTGGCGACTGGATTGAAAAAATGAATACCAATGAAACGATCCGGAGCCTGCAGGACTGTTCGCAGTTCTTCCAGGCGAATACTTGACGTATTGGTTGCCAGGATGGCATCGGGTTTCATCGTCGCCTGGATCTTTTCGTAAAGCGACTGTTTGGCCTCCCGGTTTTCGTAAATCGCTTCGATTATCAGGTCTGCCTCCGCAACGCCGTCCCCTGCGACATCGCTCCGGAGTCGATCGCCAACGGCCGCGCGTTCCTGCGGTTTGCGTACGCGTTTGTCAAAAAGCTTCGCCGCTCGTTCGAGGGCCGGCGTAATATATTCTTCCGCACGATCCTGAAGGGATACTTCCAGACCGCGCAATGCGCACCAGGCAGCAATATCACCTCCCATTACGCCAGCGCCGACAACATGTACCTTCTGGATTTTGTCTTTCGGCTTGTTTCCCTGCGATTTGAGACGATTCTGCAGGAAGAAAACGCGTACAAGATTCCGCGACGTGGGTCCGATCATCAGTTTAGCGAACGACCTTGCCTCCGCCTCGTACACGCCGTCACCCGATGCGCCGTATCGACTCCACAAATCTATCATCGCGTAAGGCGCAGGGTAGTGATCCTTGCGCGCTCGGCTCGATACCTGTGCAGTTAGCGTGCGCACGATAAACGGTCGAACAAGTCCCAGGTTCAAAAGTTTATCCAGGAACGGTGCCGTTGCTTTCGGCTTTCCCGATGTCAACAAACTGACTGCTGCTTCTCGCCACTTCTCAGCCGATGAAACTTGATCGATGAAACCCTGGCGAAGTGCCTTCTCTACCCGGATAGGTTTTCCGGTGAGCATAAGTTGCATTGCGTTGCGTACACCTGCCATGTTGACCGACCGCACCGTGCCGCCAAAGCCTGGATGCAGTCCAAGCTGCACTTCGGGAAGCCCGATAATGGCCTTCTCGTTTTCCAGTGCCAGTCGATATTCACAGGCCAGCGCCAACTCGAATCCACCACCGAGGCAAAAGCCGTTAATCGCCGCCACCGTAGGGCAGGGTAATGCCTCCAGCCGATTGAACAGTTGCTGCCCCAGCCTGATGAGCTCGAATGCTTCGTCGGCAGACCCGATGGTCGTAAATTCGTTAATGTCGGCCCCCATGACGAAGCCGCTCGACTTACCCGAGTAAATGACTATTCCGTTGGGTGTATTGCTTTCGAATTCAGACAGTAAGTCGTCGAATTCGCGCAGGACTGATTCGGACAATACGTTCGCGCTGCCTTCGTGTTTGTCGAGGCACAGCCAGGTAATGTTGTTATCGTCGTTCTCGTAATGCCAGTTTTTCGCTGGTTGCTGTTCGTCTGTCATTGTTGTTGGTCTAGCTCAAAGTCGCATATTAAAGGAAGGTGATCCGAGTGCCGGACCTGGGGTATATCGAAATTCGTGACATTGATGCCGTCCTGGTAGAGAACAAAGTCGAGTTCCTTGCGGGGCGCGCGACTGGGATACGATGGTTGACTCGTCACGTTGGCGCTCCGTAACCCTGCGGCGCGCATAAACAGGTAGATTTCATTCTCGCCCCAGAATGTATTGAAGTCGCCGGCGACGATAACCGGCTTCTCCCGCTGTTCGATCAGATCGTAAAGCTTGCGCAGCTGCAGGTGCCTGTGGCGGTACTTCAGGGACAGGTGCACGAGGAAGACGGCGAAGTCATCCATCTCGAGTTCGATAATCAGTCGTTTGATCCCGGTATCGAAATAGTGGAACGTTTCGCCATGCACTCGCGGCGCGGCCAGGAAAGCATTGCCCTGCTTACGGATGATCGGCAATAGCTGATTCAGTGACTTGGCTCCGTATTTCGTTTCATAAGACGAATTCATACCAAGTTCCGCAGCGATCGTTTCTGCCTGGTTGACATTTCTGCTGCGGATAGAGCCTGTATCGACCTCGATCAGCCCGACAATGTCGGGATCGGCCGATTTGATGAACTTGACGATATCGGGCAGGACATTCTGGTTGCCCAGAATATATCCGGCGCCCGGCAGCGGCATGTGCATGGAGGCGCCGGCGCCAACACCATAACGGATGTTGTACAGGAGTAGTCTCATGATCGGGGGCTAAGATACACTAGTGGCTCACAGGATGGCAGACGGAGGATCTTGTGTCTGAGAGCAACCCTATCAGGGTGTATGTGACCCACACTTTCCAGGAAGGTGACGACTACTTGCGCGTATTCGAGTTTCTCGAAAGCATGGAGCGTTTTTTCTATCTCAACTGCAGCAAGCCAGAGAAGATGCCGGGTGAAGGTGGCTTGGAAGCAATCAAGGATGAGCTGATTAGTCAGATAAAAGAATGCGAAGCGGTTCTTGTTCTCGCTTCGCAATACATGGAGCAGAATGACCTTACCCGGTTTCAGATGGATGTCGCAGACGCGAATGGCAAGCCGATGATTGCAATACGGCCGTTCGGTGGAGTCGCTGAATCACCGCAGGAACTGGTCGAGCGCGTCGCCGAACACATCGAGTGGAATGAGCGCGAAATTGTCGATTCGCTCAAGAGACAGGCCCGGCACGAGGACACAGCGCGTTGGGAGACGATCGAGTTTACACTTGATTAACAAGTGCTTAGTTAATGTCTGATCGATCAACCCTGGTGATTGCCCATCGCGGTGCCTGTGGCTATTTGCCCGAGCATACGCTCGAGGCAAAGGCGTATGCGCACGCCCTTGGCGCCGACTATATTGAGCAGGACATCGTCGGCACGCGGGATGATGAACTGATCGTCATGCACGACATCCACCTGGATCGTGTGACCAACGTTGCCGAACGATTTCCGGACCGGGGCAGGGAAGACGGCCGATTCTACGTGCGAGATTTCGATCTTGCGGAGATAAGGACGCTGGTGGCATGGGAGCGGCGCACCGAGGATGGTATTACCGCTGTATTTCCCAATCGCTTCCCGAGCGGGCTGGGTGCATTTCGCGTCCCGACATTGCGCGAGGAAATCAAATTCATCCAGGGATTGAATCGGTCGACAGGGAGGCAGGTTGGCATCTACCCCGAGATTAAGAGGCCGCAATGGCACCGGGACGAAGGCTTGGATATCAGTCAGCGGGTTGTGCAGCTTCTGGATGATCTCGGGTATCGGACCAAGAACGACTCCTGTTATCTCCAGTGTTTCGACGCAGCCGAGGTACGCCGAATCAGGCAGGAGCTGGGCTGTCAGCTAAATATGGTGCAATTGATAGGTGATAACGCCTGGGGAGAGTCAGCCACCGACTATGACGAATTGATTAAGCCGGCGGCACTGCAGCAGCTGGCTGGCATAGTCGACGGAATCGGACCCTCTATCAGTCACCTGGTGACCTTGAGTGAAATTGATGGGAGTCCCGTTTCACTCGGCCTGGTGTCGGCCGCGCACGCAGTTGATCTTGCGGTGCACGCCTATACTTTTCGGGCAGATCAACTGGCGCCTGGATTCGACTCGTTGCAACAAATGGTGGGTTGGTTTGTCGATGAGCTGCACCTGGATGGGGTATTCACAGATTTCCCGGACCAGGCAATCGAAGCAATTGACGCTTAGGTTACGACATAGAAATAACATTAGAAAAACACTATAAATATATAAAAAATATAAAATAAATAGTAGTTTTCTGCCTTTGATGCAAACCTGCGGTGCGGACGAGTCGTTCCACAGGATTCTGTATTGAGAACCCTGTCCTTTAATCAATCGCAAAAGTGCCTAATCTAAGCCGTTGCCAGCAAGCAAAAGGACCCGGCAATGTTCATGGAGACCCCAGACACCTTACTGTACGTCGCAGGTGGCGCGTTCCTGCTTGGGTGGCTTGTGGGCAAAATTGGCGCTTACCTGGGAAATCGGTTTCAGGCTCGCAGGCGCGACCCCAGGGATGATCGAATCCGAAATCTCGACGCCGAGCTGCGCATCGCGCAGACCAACAGCGACAAGGCGCAAGAATCGGTCGAACGACTGAAGAATCAACTTACTGATCAAAAAGAATTGGTAGAAAAGCGCGATGATCTGATTACCGAGCAACAACAGCTCGTGGCCGAGCTTCGGCGTGACCTTAAAGACTCGGTGATGAAGACGCGCGAACTGCGAGCTGAGTTATCGAATCGAGCCGCAGAAAACGTCAAATCCGAGGTCAAACTGCGAGAAGTCGAGACCGAACTCTCCGTCGCTCAAGCGTCGACCGACCTGCTCGCAACCGGCGTTCTCGATTATTCAGTGGCTCCTGATGGCGAAGAGGACGACGAAAACGGCCAGGGTGATCAGATGACGGCGGTCACCTGAAGCGTCACTTTACTGGCTGCAATTTGAGCCAAATTGCGATATCACTGCACCTGAACGCAAAGCCATTCAATAAGGCTTACAATCCACCGATTGCTGTCGACGTTCTTTTTCTATGACCTGGCGCGTGGAAAAACTGATCCTGCTCTTTCTGCTTTCGCTTGGCACAGCCTGCACACCGGCGACTACAGAGATTGATATCCCGTTTGCGGTCCTTTACGAGGGCCAACCGATCGGCTGTGATACACCTGTTGATGCGGTGTCGATGACAGACCTGCGCCTCTATATTTATGATTTGCGGCTCCTGGGCCCCGAGAATTCGGAAACACCGATCGCACTCCGGCCGGACGAAGTTTGGCAGACCGAGTCGGTGGCTTTGCTCGATTTTGAAAACGGGACGGGCGCCTGCATCAATGGCAGTGAGCGGACCAACACCGTGATCCGCGGCAGGCACGTGCCTGCCGATTCACACGGTGTCGCTTTTCGCATAGGCGTACCGTCAGGCCTGAATCACGAGGACGCACTAACGGCCAGGCCGCCGCTTAATTTCACCGATATGCACTGGCACTGGGCCACCGGCTACAAGTTCCTGCGTGCCGGAATCGAGACAAAGGACGACGGGTTCTGGATCCACCTGGGCAGCAGCCTGTGTGAAGGTACGATCGGGGATATAAAAGGATGCCGTGCGCCGAATCGGCCGGAGGTAT
>JBPCYD010000212.1:0-8666 GCA_051007895.1 Woeseiaceae bacterium | reverse complement strand
TGACCGGATGCGGATGTGCAGAGATCGATATTACCAGCGGTCGCATAGCCTCGTGCAATAGAAGTCGCCTGGCGTGCGATCCGGGCGATCGCCATCCAGCGGTACAAAAGTGTCCGGCTTGAACGTATGATCGACATAATCGTGTTAATCCATGCGTTCCGAGGTTATTTTCGTGGCAGAAGAAGAATTCGATGCAATCGTCGTTGGGTCAGGGATATCCGGCGGCTGGGCCGCCAAGGAACTCACTGAAAAAGGGCTGCGCGTATTATTGCTGGAGCGCGGCAAGAATGTTGAGCACGTAAAGGACTACGTCAATGCCCGCAAGGGCCCATGGGAATACGCGCATCGCGGTGGGCGCACAACGGCGATGGAAGAGGCGTATCCGGTCCTGAAACGCGACTATCCCCTCAATGAAACAAACCTCGACTGGTGGGCCTCGGACCAGGACTCGCCGTATACCGAAATAAAACGCTTCGACTGGTATCGGGGCTACCATGTCGGTGGACGATCACTCCTTTGGGGCCGACACAGTTACCGCCTGAGCGATCTCGATTTCGAGGCGAACGCGCGCGAGGGAATCGCCGTTGACTGGCCGATTCGGTACGAAGACATTGCTCCCTGGTACGATTACGTCGAGCGGCATGCCGGGATATCCGGATCTTTAGAAAACATGCCACAACTGCCAGACGGACAGTTTCAGCCCGCCATACCGCTGAATTGCGGCGAAGAACTGGTGGCGGAACGCGTTGCCAATAATTTTGATGGTCGGCGCCGGATTATTCCCGGCAGAGTAGCGAATGCAACTCAGGCACTACCCGGCCGCGGCCCGTGCCAATACCGGAATGCATGCTGGCTCGGCTGCCCTTATGGTGGCTACTTCAGCACGCAGTCTTCTACTTTACCTGCGGCAATGGCAACAGGGCGACTAACCCTGATGCCGTTTTCCATCGTGACGGAACTCAACTACGACCGTGATAAAAAACGTGTCAGCGGTGTGCGGGTCATGGACGCCGTCACCGAGAAGACCACCGAGTTTTCTGCCCCTGTCGTCTTTCTCTGTGCATCCGCATTGAACTCCACTTGGTTACTGATGCGTTCAGCCACCGACGTTTGGCCGGACGGTCTCGGCAGCAGCAGCGGTGAGCTTGGTCACAACCTGATGGACCACCATTTTCGTGTGGGAGCACAAGGAATGCTCAGGGACGAATCGTTGCATGACAAATACTATTTCGGCTCCAAGCCGGTTGGCTTTTATATTCCGCGGTATCGAAATATGCACGGCGAAAAGCGCGACTATCTGCGAGGCTTCGGCTATCAGGGCAGCGCAAATCGTCAGGGTTGGCAAAGAGCGGTACGCGAACTTGGCATAGGTGCGAACTTCAAGGAACAGATGATGCAGCCCGGAGAGTGGCGTATCGGTGCAACCGCGTTCGGCGAGATGCTGCCCTATCACGACAACAAGATTGGCATCGACGAGGTGCGGACTGATAAATGGGGCCAACCGGTGCTTAAATTCGATTGCGAGATGGGCGAAAACGAGTCCCTCATGCGCATCGACATGGCAAACGACATGGCTGAGATGCTTGATGCGGCCGGCGTGGACGACGTGTCAACGTACGAAAATGAGTACTTTCCCGGCATGGGCATTCATGAAATGGGCACGGCCCGAATGGGCCGCGATCGCGGGACATCAGTACTCAATCGCTGGAACCAGGTTTGGGATGCGCCGAATGTATTCGTTACCGACGGCGCCTGCATGACTTCCGCTGCTTGTCAGAATCCGTCGCTGACGTATATGGCGATGACTGCACGGGCGGCGGATTACGCTGTCCAGGAACTGAAACGTGGCAACCTCTAGGAAGATTTCAGTAATGACGACAAACAAGGGACAAACTGAACTCATCACACGTCGAGAAGCGATTCTACGCGTCAGCGCCATGTTCGGCGGTGTGGCGCTCGTGGGTCAAAGTGTGATGCTGGCGGGCTGTGCGGCACAGCCCGCGGGCGATGTCCGCAACGCATCCGGGGCCGCGCTGTTCCGGCAGAGCGATGTTGAACTGCTCGACGAAATTGCGGAAACAATCTTGCCGCAAACCAGTACACCCGGTGCAAAAGCGGCTGGTGTGGGGCCGTTTATCGCGATGATGGTTAGTGATGTGTATTACGAAAATGATCAACAGATCTTTACTGACGGTATCAGGGACGTCCAGGCCCGCTGCCTTCGCAGCTACGGTGCGCATTTTCAGATAGTGACCGCCGCACAGCGACTGGAACTACTGGAGAAGCTCGACGCCGAGCAACATCATTACATGGAGTCCCGCGACGAAGACGCGCCTGCCCACTACTTCCGCATGATGAAGGAGCTCACATTGCTCGGTTATTTCACATCGGAGATCGGCTATAAGCAGGCCATGCGCTATGTCGAAACACCTGGGCGATACGATCCCTGCGTCCCTTATACAAAAGGGGAAAAATCCTGGGCGCGGCACGCGTGAAACCTGGCTATTTAGCGGCCGGTGTCATCCTGCTGCTGTCGTTGGCGTGCCAGGCACAGTCAGACGCAGTGGACTGGATTGAGTTGTTCAATGGCAAGGACATTGATGACTGGATCGTCAAGATTCGCGGCTATCCTGCGGGCGAGAATTTCTCGGATACGTTTCGCGTTGAAAACGGCCTAATGAGTGTTGGCTACGAAGGCTACGGCGATTATGAAGAACGTTTTGGGCACATCTTCTATAAGCATCCTTTTTCGCACTACAAACTGCTCGTCGAATACCGCTTCACAGGTGAGCAGGCAGCCAACGCGCCCGGGTGGGCTACCCGAAATAGCGGCGTAATGATTCATGCACAAGATCCAGCCACGATGCCGGATGACCAGGATTTTCCGATATCACTCGAGGTGCAGTTTCTCGGCGGGCTGGGCGATGGTAAATCACGGCCAACCGCGAACGTGTGTTCGCCGGGAACAAACATCGAGTACCAGGGCCAGTTAAATACAACGCACTGTATTGAATCATCGTCGCCAACCTTCGATGGCGATCAGTGGGTCACCGTCGAAGCATTGGTACTTGGCAGTGGGCGGATCGTTCACTATGTCAATGGTGAGACTGTCATCGAGTATGCGAATACGACCTATGGTGGCGGTGTCGTGTCCGGACATCGCAAAGAAATGAAACCGGATGGCGAACCAATTCGTTCCGGATACATCGCGCTACAAAGCGAGAGTCATCCTGTCCAGTTCCGGCGTGTTGCGTTTCTGAATCTCAAAGGATGCATGCATCCGGAGGCCACGAATTACAAGTCGTATTACGTTGAGCCCGACCCTGATAGCTGCGACTTCTAATCCCTGCAACTGTTTTACGCTTGCTTTTGGGCGACACTGTCGCTGCGATCGACGTCTTGCACGATCGAATAGGAAGGGCACCCTCGGTGTTTAACACGAAGTGGTAGCCTCTCATCTCCAATGACACATGGCGCGAAGGAACTATCGAAGTGAACAAAGTCTCCCTGGTAACTGGCGCTGCTGGTGGATTGGGCCGCGCAATCGTGCGGCAGCTGATCAATCAGGATCATCGTGTCATCGGCGCCGATATGTCTGCATCGGGACTCGCGGAATTTGGAGAATTGTTGGGCGCGGATGCCGACACTTTCAGAGCCCATACTATTGACCTGACTGACGTCAACGCAGTGGATACTCTCTTCGCAGAGATCGACTCGGAGTTCGGCGGACTTGACGCACTGGTGAACAACGCCGGCACCTGTTTCATGAGCGAGTTTCCGGAAATCCCGGCGGAAGAGCTGCACCAACAGATGGCGATCAATTTTTCATCCGCATTTCACTGCTGCCAGCGAGCAATACCGCAGATGCTCCCCCGTCCCGGCGTAAAGAAAATAGTGAATATCTCTTCGAACGGCGCCTACAACTTTGACGTATTCGATCCGCCGCATTACCGCTCCAGCAAGGCGGCTCTCGACACGCTGACGAAGGACATGGCCCGTCGCTACGCGCGGGACAAAATTGCGGTCAATTCGATTGCACCCGCGATGACGGAGACACCCCTGTTTAATGTCCTGGACGAGGAAACGCTGCAAGCCGCCATTGCAGCAATGCCGCACGGTGTCCCGATGCAGCCGGATCAGGTTGCGGCCTGGATCGGCTTTTTAATATCACCGGCCGGCGACATCGCCAGCGGTAACGTCATCATCCTCAACCAGGGACGCGACGTTCGCTAGTGTCAAAGCCGATACGCCTTGCCGAGCGCAACTACGCGTAATACTCGGGAATCTTTCTGAGCAACGGCCATTGTTCGGGCGAATGCCCGAAGATTACGAGGGCGTCACGTTCTTCGGCCAGCGCTATCAGCCGGTGCGCATGTTTCTCGGCCAGGTCGGGGCGCCAATAGCCTGCAAAACCTGTTTCCAGTTCCTCCGGACGCGAGATGGTATCGCTCGTCAGGATAACCGCTCCGGTCTCCGACAGCTCAACGAGCAGCGACATTTGTCCCGGTGTATGGCCCGGCGTCTCGAGCAGCGTCAGACCAGAAAACAGCTGCACATCTCCAGTCACCTCGATGTAATCCTGGTCCTCCGGCCAGTCGTAAGGATGAAGTCCGTGCCAATAAAGCGGTTTGTCCAGCGCACGCTCTTCGCGATGCACGACCATCGGCACGTGACGGAAGTCTTCAATTCCACCGACGTGATCGATATGCGTATGTGTAAGTATCTGCAGATCGATGTCGTCAGGTTTGAGCCCTATGAGCGCCAGCTGCCCCGCCGGCATGTTCTCCGGACCCAGTTCGAGAATGACACCGAATTCATCCAGTCTGTCCTCACGCGATGCCTTTTCACGGTCTGCTAGGTACTTTCGCGGAAAGCCGGTATCGACCAGCACCCACTTGCCGTCATCGGTCTCGATGAGTGAACCGGTAATGCCGATGATGCGCCCGTTGGAGTGAACCTGGAACAGGCCGTAATCCATCACGTAGAGTCGACTGACTTTGCTGTTTTCGAATCCTTCAATCACCATAAGCTCCAAGCGGGCTTGCCGTGAAGAGGATGGTATATGAAAGTCGAAATTCACAAAATGTTCGAATACTTGCTGAAGACCACCGCAAGTGAGCCCGAGGCGGTCATCGGTTTCTCGCTCGCCCGGTCACCCGCGCTTGGCGAGTTCCTGGACGACCTCGACCCCGAGCTCAAGCTCGACTGGAACAATCGCTCCTTTCTTGGCCTGCCCGAGCTGCGGGCGCATGTACTTCGCCAGGCGTGTCTGCATGCGCCGCTGACCGCTGACAACGTGCTGATCACTGCAGGTGCGGCTGAAGCGAACTATCTCTGTATCCGCCAGCTGGTAAACCAGCATCAAGAAATCGTCACCGAGAGTCCGGGCTGGCCGCAGGTTGGTGTGCTGGCCCGCGCTATCGGCGCAAAACTTCGCATCGTCGAACGAAGGGACGACAATGGTTGGGAATTCCCGATGGATGAATTCGCAGCTACTGTCAACGCACGTACGCGCCTGATATTCCTGTCTAATCCCAACAATCCGACCGGCCGCCTGCTCAGCGAAGATGAGCTTCGCGAGATCGTGGCACTGGCGCAGCCGCACGGTGCTTACGTGCTGGTCGACGAAGTCTATGCGGGCCTTGAGTGGTCGGGGCCGCGCCGCACGTCTATTGCCGATATCTACAAGCGCGGTATCACGACAGGGAGCTTGTCAAAGTGCCTGGGCCTGCAGGGACTGCGCATCGGCTGGCTGATTTCGCCCGACGACACGGTTATACGTGATGCCCTGATACTCAGAGAAAACTCGAGCGAAATTATGAACGTTCTCGGTGAGTACATCGCCGAAGTCGCGCTTCGACCCAAGCGCTACGCCGCAGCAATGGCTGTTTCCAAACAAGAAGGTCTTGCAAACCTCGATCGTCTTGACCGTTTTATCATGTCCGAACCGGATCTCACGTGGATACGTCCAGAGGCCGGCCTGATCGGACTTGCGCGACTGCGAGCACCCGTTGACGGTGACAGCCTCGCCAAACGCCTGCTCGAACCACCCTATCGAACATTCCTGTTGCCCGGCAGTGTGTATGGGCAGCCGCAACACATTCGCGTCGGTGTTGGTGGTGGACCTGACGTGAACCTGGAGGAGGGCCTTCGTCGACTGTCGGCCTGCGTGGCAGACATCACGTCAAACGAAGAATAAGGTGTCCGCTGTATATTCCAGGGAAACCGCACAATTTTGACACCTATGGTCGTGAAGCGCCAAACTTGGTGCAGAGCGGACAGCATGGTAGGTATTCCGATAATGGGTACCAGGTGTTTCCAGAATGGAACCCGGGGCGCGATCAGCCGTAATCTCACGCAATCTGTTTGTGATGCAGTTGAGTAGTCAGTCTACTGGCTAAGAATTTTCGGGGTCAGGGTAAAGACTAACGTGCCCGGCGTTCGTCCTTGAAATGCATAGTTTTTACGCTAACCCAAATATCTGACCTTGAATCTGCCGTCAACGCACTCGCATCACTTTGGTGTGACCCGGCGCTACAACTACGTCGATATAGCCCGCGAGGACCGCGTCGACCTCCGGGTCGCCGGTATCGATGTGCAGGGCCGTAAATTTCATCAGTTTGTCCTTATTGGCAACAATGATGATGTTGTCACGACCAACGCGCTGCAGAATCTGTGGCGAAAATTGTTTGTTGCCACGACCAAAGATGAAGCCATTACCGCCGAGCGGAGTTACGACGATGATGGCGTGGGAACAACTGTCTAGCAGTTCAAGGATGGAACGCTCGTTCATATCCTGACCGACCAGTTTGCCGTTCACTACGGCGTCAACTCCGAGCAGGGTCTTTTCCACACCGAGTTCGTCGGCGATGGCCTGCACTGTCGTGCCCGGTCCAAGCAGGTACAGTGTTTCAGACTGCATTTCGTCGACGACCGCCGTGGCAATGGCTCGTTTGGCCTCTGCCGTCGACGCTCTCGTACCCGAAGACTCTTTACCCGCTTGCAGCAGGTCACCCACTTCGGGTACGAGCAGGAACCCGTAGTGCCGTGAATCGAGCTTGCCGTCACGAAAAGCATCCTCGTCGATGTCGAGGACTTCCTCCTCCCCTACATTAGGATCATCGATGAATGCGTCGAGCAAGGCGGCTGCGGCTCGTGGGTTGACGGCAAACACCGAACTGTAGACTTTCACCCCTGATGGAATTGCGATGACCGGAACGCGGAGGCCGACAGCATCGACGATGTCCCGGGCAGTGCCGTCGCCACCGGCAAAAACGATGAGTTCGGCACCGGCATCGATCATTTTGCGCGCAATCTTTCGGGTGTCGCCCGGCCCCGGTTGTTCACCGATGTTGCCGACGACATCGAAGTTCATGCCAGCTGCCGCCGCATGGTCGGCTCCCATGCGGCCGGGTGCCACAAACAGTCGAAGCAAGTCGCTGCATGTAATGTGTGTCAGGAATTCGTTGGTACGTGCCGGGCTAACCGGTTTTGCGCCCAGTGATAGTGCTTTCTCATGCATGGCGCCGTCGGTGCCTTTCAGACCTACGGTGCCACCCATGCCGGCTACAGGGTTTACGATAAGACCGATAGTGTGCATCTAATTAGCCCGGGTGCCTGATTGCGGCTGGCGGGTAGTCAACCCCTGGTAAATTCAGGGCGCAGTTTAACTGTTTTTATATCACCCCGAATTCGAACTCAGTGAGGCCACTGTCCACGGAAGTGCCGTGGTTATCACTAAGCTCGAAATACGCCGTCGATATGCAGCACCGGGCGCGTACTTGCTACGTGTCGCTACGGGCTATCGATTCCGACGGCCGCATGACACTCCTGACATTGAGCGACAATCCGCTGCGCCGCGGCGCGTGCTGTCGCAAGGTCGGGTGCGGCTTGAACAGCTTCAGCTTCCGTGCGCATCCGGTACAAATGTGGCAGCCAGTCGGATTGCACATCCATTTCAGTGTCATGGTCCGCCAACCATTTGGCTGGTGTTTTCGCCGCTTCGAGCTTGCCATCCGCGAGAGCGAAATTGAGTTCGTCAAGCTGTTCTGCGTGTTCGTGCATGTGCTGTCGAAACGCTTCGTTTTGCCAAATCGCGCTCCCCGCCGCGGGAGCGTCGGCGTCGGGCGCAGTCATTGTTGCATCGTCCATCGGTTCAGGCATAGCCTGTTCTTTCTCAGCGCAACCCGATGCGGTTAAAGCGAATCCGACGGTCAAAATCAAGTGCAATTTCATGTTTGCTCCCCTGACACAAAGTGATCTTTAATCATACGAAAACGAGGCAAATTTACCGTCGTGGTTAATACTCACATTTTTGGCACAGGCCAAATTGCTCAATTTGCGACGAACTCCAAGCGGTAAACCTGCTTCTCGGAATTCGTGTCGATCTGGCTGGATTCCCATGGATAGCTTCGCCTTTTAAACTATGCTGCCCCAGTTAACGATGGGCATCGCGTGCTATTCTTTTGGCGACCTGGACGGTGCCTCTTCTTACCTGGAGGAGCTTTGGTGGAAACGCAGGTTTCAAACGACGCTTAGCTGGATGGGCAATTTCCTGGTTGCCACCCTGGGCGGGGACGCAATCGGGGCGCAGGAATGGATCAAGCGAGGGCCGATCGATGACGCACAAAAGCAGCTATTGCAGCGATTTGTCGACGCCGATTTAT
>JBPCYD010000211.1:0-10328 GCA_051007895.1 Woeseiaceae bacterium | reverse complement strand
CCTACGTGCTGGCTGAAATTCTCTTGGGATAATTGGTGGTGGGATCGCGGCTGAAGCCGCTCCTACGTGCTGGCTGAAATTCTCCTGATGGAATCGCGGCTGAAGCCGCTCCTACGGGTACAGAATTCCTAGTAGGAGCGGCTTCATCCGCGATACTACCTGCCTAGCGCAAAGGTCGTGCGTGCGCACTGCCCCTGAATATCGCATTCATGAAAATGACGTTGAGGCCATCCATATAGGCGCGGTAATTCGGGTCCTGGGTGAAGCCGATGACATAACCGCGACCGTTGCCCTCGGCAACAGCGAAAGGTTTATAGGCCAGCTGGCGGCGATTTTCTTCCCAGATATAACCGCTGACAAGCATTTCATCCGGCCCCTGGAAGCGGGCCACGTTGACACCCTTATCGATGGTAATCGGGGTATATATATCGGTTCCCCGCACGAGCACATTTAGTGGCGATGTAACACCGGCACCGAGCCAGTGATCCGGGTCGACATCTACACGCGCCAGGACGCCGGCCACCGAATCCGGCGTATCGGTCTCCGGTACTATGCTCGCTTCATATTCGGATATATCAGTCAAATAGCTGCCGGCCACGGTGGCCGGAGCCTCTTCACTTTCATCTACCTCTTTGCTTGTCGATTCCTCGCTGTCTCTCGCGGCATCTTCGCGGCGCATCGACAGCAGGTTAACCACGGGGTCGGCCAGGAAACGGTTCGCGCTGCCAATACCGATAAGGACACCGCCCGTTGCGACCCAGTCTCGCAGATTCTCGATGCCCGCTTCACCCAGGACGGCAGCGTATCCGGCGCCGCGTTCCTCCGGCAGAATGATGACCTGGTACTGACTGAGATCGGATTCGACCATCCGCGATGTCCTTATAGCCGTGACCGGAAAACTGAACTGACGCTCGATCACAAAACGCGTATTGCCGGCGCCATAAGATGCTGTTGGCTGATCCCAGGCGATCGCAACTTTGGGATTGCTGAATCGCACTACATTACCACTGCCAAAATTGGGACCGTCGGTTACCCAGCTGTCGTCGACAGCAACGACGTTTGCGCCGGTCGACTGTGCTAATCCGGTTATTGTCTCTGCAAGACGTTCATTGTTATCAGCAACGTCGACAATCAATGTGCCCGACGGATAACGTGTTCCCATATGGGTGAATGCGAGGTCATTGCTCTTCACCTTGACCCCGTCCGTTAACGCTTCCGCCAGGAACCGCGCCGCCGCCGAGGTTCCCCAGGGCACCAGGTAGGCCACCGAAGCAGAATCGCCTGCCACAGAGCCGGGCTGAACTATCTCGGGACCCGCCGCGATCATTGCGGGCGCTACCGCGCGATTGCAGCTATCTGCCTGCACATTCATCATCACAGGCAGCGACCATGCGGTCACATCATAAATCTGATCGCGCAGATTCTGCGCTCGCCGTCGTTCCTGCTCCGCAATAAAGTCGTCGCCGAGCGGAACATTCTGATCGAGTAAGGTCCTGATAAGGCGCTTCGACGGCTGGCTCGTGTCAATCACGTAACTGCCAGCCGAATAGGTCGTGCCACAGGCACGAAACGACTCCGTCGCACGGCCGATATCCACGCCTTGCTGTACCAGCAATCCTGCGAGTTTGTTGGCGGCCGGCTGATCGTTCTGCGCAGGTATAATATAGGTGCGTAACGGATCATTGCGGCCTTCATCGATCGCGCTCACCTGGTAGTCGTAGAATTCGCTGAGGAACTTTTCGCGATTCGCCTGCACGGTCTCGGCAGTTCCCAATGAAGTCACGAAATGGTTGCGTACGGTGTGCGCGTAGCGTACTTCATTCCCGTCATACTGGCGGAATGCCAAGCCACGGGTAGACGCCTGCTCGTAGGTCATCGCGATACTGCCGAAATACGATGGCCAACTGGCACCGTAACCCGGATAGAAAGCGTCATAAACTTCACGCGTAAAATAATCGCTGCCTATGCTGTCAAACCAGCGTGCATTCGTCCTGCCGAACAGCTCCAAACTGGCACGCTGATCCGCGGCCAGGTGTGGATTGAAGGGAATCGCCTCCGGTGCGAAATAATAGGTACCATCAGATCCCATTTCATGCAGATCGACATAGGCAACCGGATACCACTCCTGGAGAAGCGCCACGCGGCCACGAGTTTCCGGTTGCGTCAGGATGAACCAGTCCCGGTTCAAATCAAAAAGGTAGTGATTGGTTCGACCACCGGGCCAGGGTTCATCATGCTCCGCCGAGATTCGGTCGGACTCGGGCACGATACCTTCCGCCATCTCGAAATGATGAATGAAGCGATCCCGGCCGTCCGGATTCTGCATGGGATCGATAACGACAACCGTGTCCCGCATGATTTGCGCCACTCGCGAGTCACCGCGCGAAGCAAGCAGGTGATAGGCGGTCAGCATTGCTGCGTCGGTCGATGAGATTTCGTTGCCGTGTACGCCGTACGATAGCCACGTGACTGCCGGCTGGTTGGCGATGATTGACTCGGCCTCGGCACGGGTCGTCGCCCTGGGGTCAGCGAGGCGCTGCATGCCTTCTTTCACGGCACCAATACGCGCCATGTTTTCTGGCGATGACAGCACAACATAGATGAGTTCACGGCCCTCCCAGGATTCGGCGTAGCGGCTGACGGATACGCGATCCGGCGCTGCCTCTTCAAGGGCTTCAAAATAACGAATCGCGTCCCGGTGCCAGGTAATACGCTCGCCGGAGCGATATCCGAGTACGTCTTCAACCGACGGAATTGACGGATCGTAGTTCGCGTTCGGCCAGTACTCGAAGCCGTCCTGAGCATTTAGGCTGGCGCTCATGAGACAAATGCAAATAAGCCCGACGCGGCGCAGGAATGAATTCATCTTGTTACTCCCGGATTGCTTTAAGGTCAGGGACTAATCGTGTCGTCCCAATTCAGCACTTTGTATTCTTTTAAGATTCGTTCGAGTTCTTTGACCGGAATTGCTTCCAGTGCGCCACGCGAGCTCGTCACAGTGGTCGCTTTGAAAATTGCATTGTAAATCGCTTCTTCCGTTGCCTCTGCAGCGGCGGCAAACAGCGGCGACATGGATGCATTCACCAGCGCTGGCGTAGTGACGGGCGCATCGCTTTCGCGTGGCCGGCGCACGGCGGGATCGGTCGAAAACGCGATGACATAGTCACCGGACCCATTACTTGCGAATGAGCCGGTGCGAGCCAGGCCCATCATTGAGCGCATCGCGATTCTATCGAGGCTGCGTGCATTAAGTGGCGCATCCGTGGCCAGGACCATCATTATCGATCCGTCTTCCTGATGGTCGTCCTCACCGATCGCCTCAAGCTGTTGTCGATAGGAGTAAGTGCCTAGCTCACGCCCAACCGGGGCGCCGTTCATCGTCAGCGTCCCGCCATAATTCGTCTGCACCAGGACGCCAACGGTGTATCCGCCGAGCGATTCAGGCAAAACTCGCGAACTCGTGCCAATGCCGCCTTTCCAACCGAAGGCCTGTGTCCCGGTGCCGGCCCCCACGCTGCCCTCCTCGACCGGGCCCCCGGACGCGGTCGCCAGCGCAGCGAAGACGTGTTCGCGCTGCACAGGATCTGCCCACATATTGTTGACACGTGAGTCATTGGTCTCGCCAACGATCGGATTAACGGTGTGCTCACCCATACCCGGTTGTTCGTAGACCCACTCTTTCAATGCGTTTGCCGCGCTCCAGACACAGAGGGTGCAGGTGAGAAGTATTGGCGTCTCGATTTCACCGAACTCGCGCGCCTGGGTCTCGCCGATCAGTTTGCCATAGCCGTTGCCAACATGAATCCACGCCGGAACCGGATGCGTATACAAGTTGCCTGGCCCGGGAATGATAGCGGTGACGCCGCTGCGGATATCGTCACCCTCAATGATCGTGGTGTGGCCGACTTTGACGCCGTCGACATCGGTAATCGCGTTGAGACTGCCAGTGGGAAACGTCCCGACAACGAGGCCTACATCCCTGGCGCGGGGACGATCCTGGGCGAACGTCGCCAGTGGCAGCAAGATTCCGAGCAGGCAGACAAGACTGGATGTGCGTGACATAGGCTCCCCCTTTTTGTCATCGCACACTATTGCTTAACGGGAGCGATGGCAAGGGAGGCGCGAGTCAGCGCGCTGTCTAATTGAAGACGTCGAATATGTGGCTGTACTTGATAATAAACTCGCGACCGCGCGGCGGCGCCCCGATGCCCCTTTCGTCGAGCTCGTTATATACGAGGAACAAACCGGAATTTGCGGATCGCAACCAGGAAAAGCGCAGGTTCGTCGAAACCGTGTCACTGACTTCGTTGTACTGCGTCAGAAGCTGCAGCAACACCTGTGGCGTGAACGAATACGACAAACGCAGCCGATACAGGTTGGCAGTAAAATCACCATTCGGCACCGGCAGATCGAAATCGTTGTAGTTCATCGAAAATTCGGAGCTGAATTTCTCGCCGATGCGGTAATTGATGGCCGGTTGCAGGGTCACGCGATCACCACCGAAACGACCGCCAATGAATGCCAGCAAGCTGAAGTTTAGCGGCTTGGACTGATCACCTATGTAGCGCAGCATCGCTTCAGTGTGATCGTAGGTGCCAGGCTGAATGGTCGTGCCAGGCACGATATCGAAAGGGGTCTTGACGCCCTCTTTGGTCACGTTCATGCCGGTGTGAATTTCCATGCCCGTCTGGAATTCCCAATGGCTGTCGATGTGCACAAAGCCGGTTTCCTGGAAGCCATCAAAATCCCAGAAGCCATTGGCCGAGACGTGCGGTCGAATTTCGAACAGGTTCCACAGGTTGTTCGGTCGAATCCGTCGCAGGACGCGGCCCGTCCATTTGCGATAGGCCGTTCTCGACAGGAAACCTACCTCCGGATTGAAATCCTCGCCCACCTGCGCGTGGCCCAGTGACAGTGACCAATCAGCATCGTTATAGTCAGCGTTGATGCCGAACGCATCGTCACGCCCGTTCCGGCCCGGCGTGTCGGTCTTCGCGGCCCAGCCGGAAACCAGTCCATTCCTGCCAAATCCCCAGCGACCATCTATCGCGTAAGTCTGGTTCTGATCGTCGCCGCCGTTGCCAAGTAAGGTCCCGTCGCCGTCACGATCGACAACCAGGAATCCAATCGAGGACCGGTTTGCCAACTCCTGGTTGACGCGCGCCACCGCATACTTGTTTTCAGAAGCAATGCCGGCAACGGCCTCTGACTGCATGAACAGCAAACCAACGTTTGTCGTATCGCCGATCTTGCCTGACAGGCGTGCGCCACCGTCAATGGGTGTTTGCTGGCCGCCTTCCCCAATGCCAATGCGCCGGCTGAAAAACAGCTCTGCTTCGCGCGGGTTGCCGACCGTGAACTGACCAGCGTTCTCCAGGAAGAACGGTCTTTTCTCCGGGAAAAACAGGCTAAAACGATCGAGATTGACCTGTTGATCATCGGCTTCCACCTGGGCGAAATCGGTGTTTAGGGTCAGATCAAGTGTCAGGCTCGGGGTAACCGAGTACTTGGCGTCCAAACCAAATTCGAAATCGGTCTCGGTTCCGGTCAAACTCCCGCCACGTTCCGCGAGCCCGAGAGCGTAAGGCGTTACCTGCAGATTGCGCTGTGCCGGCACACGAATATTGCTGATGGACCCGGCCTCAGAAACACGTAATATATCCCTGTCCTGCGACAATCGCGCCCAGTAGGCAATTTCGTTATTACGACGAATGCGCCGTTCGAAATTGAATCCCCACTCTTGCTGCTCACCACTGCCAAACCGCAACGACGTAAACGGTATTTCCATCTCGGCGCTCCAGCCGAACTCACCGACCATCGTCCTGACCGTCCATGGCGCGTCCCAGTTTAGATTCAGACCGCCGTCGCCACCGGAAATAAAGGTGCCTGTGCCTTCGCGATTGACCTGGCCATCGTATTCAATGCCCGCAGGATTGGTGCCAAATACAAAGCCGTTCTGGCGGTCCAGCATACCGTCGATCACGACCCGAAAACTGTCGGTATCGTCCAGCGATGAATCCCGTCGACTATCGGTCGACACGATTGCCGCAGGGTCATCGTCATAGCCCACGAATCCAATCAGCAGCGCGGTATCCGATGTCGTTACGTAAACCGCGGTTTTTTGCGACACGGCCGCACCGGCATTCGGCTGGGTCTGCCAGAGATCGGTAATGGGCGTCATGCCTTCCCATGCGGGGTCGCCCAGGACATTGCCATCGATGAGCGGCGGCCGCTCCATCTGATTCGACTGGGCGACGGGCGCGACTCGGACGGACGCCGTCTGCTGGCCGTACAGGGGACCGGTAGTCACCAGCAGGGTTGCCAGACACAAAGCGGTGCGTCGTAAGTAACTACGAGTCGGTACTGTTTTCAATTTTCCCCCAACTGGTTGCTTTTGCAACCAAAATTCGCCGATTGGCGAGCAGTGGCGGCAGTGTACCGCCGGTCTGACTGGAATCAATACGGGAAGTTCCTGATCGGTCCCGGAGCCGACAATTCTTTACATTTCAGTATCCAGCAGGTCGCTGTAACCGAATAATCCGGCTGAACCGCCCGTGTGCACGAAGACGATATTGTTGGCATCCCCGAAATGCCCTTTGCCGATCAGATCGATCATGCCGGCAAGTCCCTTACCGCTGTATACCGGATCGAACAATATGCCTTCGAGCCTCGCAAGCAACATGACGGCGTCGTTCATTCCTTCGGTCGTCATGCCGTAACCGGGTCCCACGTAATCGCAATTAGCGATGACGTCGGCACGCTCGATGATGTTGGGCGCACCAACATAGGCGGCTGTTTCGACGGCGAGCTTGTAGACTTTCTCTTCTTGTTCTTGCCGGGCTGCGTTGACGCCAATGCCGAGAAGCGGCATGTTTGCGTGACTTGCTTTGAGGCCAACGAGTAAGCCAGCCTGTGTACCGGCGCTGCCCGTCGCGTGTACCACATGATCAATTTCGATCATCTCGCGATTCGCCTGCGACAGAAATTCCAGCGCACAATCCACGTAACCAAGCGCGCCAATGGGATTCGAACCGCCGCCTGGAATTACATAAGGCGTCTTGCCTTGCGAACGGAGTTCATCCGCCAGCGCTTCCATTGCGCTATTCATGTCTGATCCCTTGTCGACGTCACGGATATTTGCCCCGAATATACGATCGAGCAGAACATTGCCCGAATTCAGGTAGGCGTCAGCAGCGTCAGAGACGCGTTTTTCGAAAATGAGTTCGCAGGCCATGCCGAGTTTGCACGCAGCGGCAGCAGTCTGGCGCGCATGATTCGACTGGACAGCACCTTGCGTAATCACTACGTCTGCGTTGTTGCGCAATGCGTCCGCCATCAGGAATTCCAGCTTGCGAGTCTTGTTACCACCTGTACCAAGACCGGTGCAATCGTCGCGCTTGACATAAATCTGTGGCCCGCCGAGATGTTTACTCAATCGCGGTAAATGCTCCAGCGGGGTTGGCAGGTGTGCTAGGGATACTCTGGGAAAGCGGGATAGCAACACGGTTTTTCGTTCCTTATGCGTTGTTCTAGGTGAATGATGCAAGACCAGTGGCCAGTGCCACGGTACGCCTTGCCAATACGTTAGTCGACTCGATAACCGGCACCGGGGAATCCGCGTCGCCGAACACCAGTGGGATTTCGGTGCAGCCCGCGATCAGCACTTCCGCACCGTCCTCCACCAGGCCGCTGGCAATAGACCGCACGCCCTGCCGCACCGCAGCGCCCTGGTCGCCAGCCTTGACGGCATTGATGAGATTCATCAATTCGCGTGTTTGTCGTGTGTTGGTAATGACGGGTTGCCTGCCGGATTTTTCGATCACGTCCTGGTAAATGCCGGACTCCAGGCAGGCATTAGTTGCCATCACGCCGACTGACCGGGCTTCCGGGCACAATCGTTCGATCTCCGCGACCGACTCCTCGATCAGGTCAACAAAAGGTATGGTTGTGGTCGATCGCACATCATCCAGGAATACATGCGCCGTATTGCAAACCATCACCAGGAATTCAGCGCCGGCGGCCTCGAGCCGTCGCGCCATGATGCCCAGTCGCGACGTAACGTCATCGTTACCTGAGGCTATCGCAAGTTGGCGGTTAGGGACGGTTGGATCCTGGTCAACGAGCATGTGCACGTGATCCTGGTCACAGGCGGCGTCGGTCAGTGCGACGACCTTCGCCATGAAATCCACCGTGGCGTCAGGCCCCATACCGCCCATAACCCCGACTGTCTTGTGTGCCTTTTTGACCATTAGTTCCCGGAGCAGAATTTACTGGCGGCGAGAATAACATTCTTTGCCGAATCTGCAGCAGTGCTCCAACCGGCTTCCGCAATCGGTTACCCTATCGCCTGATTTCGACGAACGAGTTACTCATCATGCGATTCTATGTCCAAATTGCGCTCCTCCTGGCAATGCTCCATTTATCTGTCGCCGCTGCTGCCGCCGAACCAACACCGGGTATCGACCAAAGATCCTACAACCTGGGAATTATGGGTGGCTTTGCGGAAGTCGTTCGACTTGGCGTCAAGAAACTGGCGCTCAGTGAAGTGATGACGCCGGAGGAAATGGATGATGTCATGCAGGATGCCCAGGTCATTGCTACGCGCAATGAGGTGCAGATCTGGCGGGAAACCGATTTTCTGGTTACCGACCTTTATCCGCAGGATGTGGCCCTCGGCAAACACGTCCTGCTGATTTACACCGGCGATACGCTGGACGTTTATCAGAAACTGAAAGAAGACAAGGCGGCGCTGGTAGCCAACAATGAATACGAGGGCCAGGCTCGCGAGGATATTGCGCGACGCTTCGGCAAGTTGCTGAGCTACCCGGACAGCGTAATTGACGATTTGCTGAATCAACAGACTAAAAACAATTGAGCAGGGATATAACAATGACAAGATTCTTACTCGGTGCGGCAGCCTGCATGAGCATTGCGGCCTGCGCGACCAACGTAACGAACGGGGACAATCCTCGCGGCATGGCGATGAGCGATGGCAATGCCACGTTTCACGCACCGATCGATTACATTCCATCAGCGCTCGGCAGCTACCGCTGGAATATCACGACCAATAGTCCAGCCGCCCAGGACTATTTCACACAGGGCATTCAGCTGCGTTGGGCATACAACGTCAATGAATCCGCCCGCTCAATGGCCGAGGCGCGACGCATCGATGAAAACTGCGCCATGTGCTACTGGGGAGAAGCCTTCGCGCTGGGATCATTTTTAAACGGCGGTATGAGCGCGGCAAAAGCGCCGCACGCACATACAGCGATCGAAAAAGCGGTTGCACTTGCAGGCAATGTCAGTGATATAGAGCGCGACCTGATCATGGCTGCGCGCGTTCGTTATCCGTCTGACTATGACCCGGAAGAACGCCGTCCGGTCGATGAGGCGTTTGCCGCGGAAATGGCGAGGGTATACGAAAAGTATCCTGACAGTCATGAAGTCGCGGTGGTCTATGCAGTCGCACTGTTCATGCTGGAGGAACGACGGGGCTACCGCGATATTGCGGATCCGGACCTGGTTCGTCTGCACGGCGTATTGACCAAAGTGCTTGACGAGAATATCGCCCATCCGGGTGCCTGCCACCTGTATATCCATGCTACTGAATCAAGCCAGGAACCCGGGCGAGCGCTCGCCTGTGCCGATCACCTTAGCGATGCGGTACCGGTCGCCAGTCACATACAGCATATGCCCTCACACACATGGAACGAAGTCGGTCACTGGGGTGATTCCGTACGTGCAAATACCAAAGCCTGGCATTCCGATTTGAAAGCTGCGGAAAACAAGGGTTTCTCTTACGCACCGAATCACAACCTGCATATGCTGTTGTTCGCGGCATCGATGGACGGCCAGGGCGCCGTAGCCACGCAGGCTGGCAAGGACTACGCGAAACTCGGCGACAATACGATGTACGAAGTTCTGACGCTGCTGAGGTTTGGGCGATTCGACGAAGTACTTACGGTGACTTCCCGGCCGAACGGCGATGTTGAAGGCGGCTTCTGGGACTTTGCACAGGGTTATGCGGAACTGCGGGAAGGCAACATGCGCGCCGCGAAAAGCTATTTGGCCAAGGTTCAGGATCTCGCAGCTAACTCGGACGGCATATTCCGTTTTCATGCAGCAGAGCAATTGATGGGCCTGTCCGCCAGCATTTTGGAAGGCGAGATTCTCAGGGCAGAAGGAGACCTGGACGCCGCGATTGTGGCGTTCCAGGAAGCCGCGGCATGGGACGACAAACAGAAATACGACGAACCCGAACCCATTCCCTATGCCGCCAGACACTGGCTGGGCGCAGCGCTGATCGAGGCCGGACGATTTGCAGAAGC
>JBPCYD010000210.1:0-5797 GCA_051007895.1 Woeseiaceae bacterium | reverse complement strand
GCCGCGATCTTCTTGGAGAGAATCGATGCAGTGATTAACGGAATTGACTCTACCGTGGACGTGACGTCCCTGATGGCATAAAAACGGCGGTCCGCGGGCGCAAGATCACTTGTCTGCCCGATAATCGCACAACCCGCTTCCTTGACGACTTTGCGAAACAGCTCGTAGTCGGGCATCGACTGATAGCCGGGTATCGACTCGACCTTGTCGGTGGTGCCGCCGGTGTGTCCGAGCCCGCGCCCGGAAATCATTGGCACATAGCAGCCACAGGCTGCGGCAATGGGCGCCAACAGGAAACTGACTTTGTCGCCAATGCCACCGGTCGAATGCTTGTCAACTATCGGGCCATCAAGTTTGTCTCCAGACCACTCCAGCACGGTCCCGGACGCAGCCATATCCATCGTCAACTGGCCCGCTTCCTGCGCAGTCATCGAGTTCAGATAGACTGCCATTGCCAATGCTGATACCTGCTCGGCCGGAATGCTGCCGTCAGCGAGGCCATCAACGAAAAACGCGATTTCCTCAGCGGACAGCTCACCACCGTCACGCTTCTTGCGGATGACGTCTGTGAATAACATGGTCAGGTTGTAACTCGCATCTGTTTCTCCAGACTATCCCGGCGCTCCCCTACAGGCGACGCCTTTTATGGCTGAGCGGCACATTAGCATTCTTTCCACTGCAGTTCCCGACGTCGCTCACGACGTAGTCGCTACATCGCCGTTTGATCAGGTTAGAATGCCTGCAACCAGTTCACTTAAGCAGCAGAAACAATGATGCCCAAACGCAGATTCGCGAACGCCGTGCGCACCTTCATTAGCGTAATAACTGTCGCCGGGATTGCAGCCTGTTCGCCAGCAGAATCGCCGAGCGGTGCGGCAGGAACCGATGCCCCTGCCAATATCGACGACATCGACGATAGCGACGCTATCGACCTGATCATTGCCGGTGAGTATGTCGTCACGATGGATGCTGCGGGAACGGTACTTCGCGATGGTGCTGTCGCAATCGATGAAGGCCTGATCATCGCGATGGGCAGTGCCGCCGAGATCAATGCCCGGTACAACGCGAATGGCAATCTTGCTGCCACAGATCGCATTGTCATGCCAGGATTAATCAACGGCCATTCACACGCAGCAATGACGTTGCTGCGCGGCGTGGCGGACGATCTGGCACTGATGGACTGGCTCAACAACTACATCTTTCCGGCCGAAGTGCAGTTCGTGGACACCGAGTTTGTACGTATTGGCACCGAACTCGCGTGCTGGGAAATGATTCGTGGCGGCACCACGACTTTCGTCGATATGTACTACTACCCCGACGTGATTGCCCAGGTAGTAGAGCAGTGCGGACTGCGGGCACTCATTTCTGCAACCGTCATTGACCAGAGGAGCCCGGACGCGGAAAGCGCCGCCGACTCACTGGTAAAAGGCGCGACCTTCGTCAACAACTGGAAGGATCGCAGCAGCCGGATTACGCCGATCTATGGGCCACACGCCAATTACACCTTGAATGCAGAACAGCTCGCGGCGACAAGGGCCGCTGCCGATGAGACCGGTGTCCCGGTCAGTATCCATATGTCTGAATCGCCGTTTGAGCTGCAGTATTCCAAAGACACCTACGGCACAACCAGCATCGAGTTACTAAATTCAATCGGCTTCCTGGATGGGCCGACGATAGGCGCACATGTCGTCTGGCCAACGGAGAACGAGATCAGCATTCTTGCGGAGCGGGGCGTCGGTGTCATTCACAATCCAACCTCGAACATGAAAATCGCTTCGGGTATTGCGCCGGTAACCGACATGCTGAATGCCGGCGTACTGGTCGGACTGGGCACGGACGGAGCCGCCAGCAACAACGATCTCGACATGTGGGAGGAAATGCGGCTCGCCTCGTTTCTGCAGAAGGTTGACAAAATGGATCCGCAGGCGCTGTCCGCAAGCACTGTACTGGGCATGGCAACCCGTGGCGGCGCGGCAGCTATCGGCCTGGGCGACAGAGTTGGCGCGCTCGAAGTTGGCATGCGCGCCGACGTCATTCAGGTTGCTTTCGATGACGTGCATTTCGTCCCTACCTACGATGTCATTTCACACCTTGTCTACGTCGCTGACGAACAGGATGTCGCATCGGTAACTGTTGACGGCAAGCTCCTGATGCGGGACGGCGAATTCCTGACCATTGATACCGATCGTGTCAGACGCGAAGCGACGGAATTGGCTGCTCGAATTCAGGCAGCTCTTGCTGAGAGAAACCTTTGAGTTGAGCAAATACCGCTACGCAGCGTACGGTTCCAATCTGCATCCATTGAGACTGGCGGAGCGAACGCCGACGGCGCGCTTGCTCGGCACCGAATTCGTGTCGGGATGGTCGCTGCACTTTCACAAACGTAGCGACAGAGACGGCTCCGGAAAATGCAGTATTCAGAATCTTGGGGTCGGTATCCATCTTGCGATCTACGAAATAGCAATAGCCGAGAAACCGACGCTCGATAGGATTGAGGGGCTGGGCGTCGGTTACGATGAGATTGCGATTGATGTTCCGAATTTTGGTACTTGCTGCACCTACACGGCGCGGGAATCGCACATTGACGATGCGCTGGTGCCTTTCGACTGGTACAAGGAAATGGTCGTAATCGGTTGCGACGTGCATGGATTTCCGCGCGATTATTGTTCCAGGATTGCAGCGGTAGAAGCGGCTCCGGATTTCGACAGCAATCGCCATCAGCCGGAATGGCGAACTGTCGCCAAACTTCGCAATGGCGGTTAGTGGAGCGGTGCACAGCCAAACCGGGCCATTGGTGAAACGGCAACAGTCTTGACTTCTGTAAAGCTCGACGTGTTCGGAAGGATCGTCATAGCGACGCGGGGTGAATGCGGTTGGAAGATGTTTTATGCCGGAACTGAGGGAAAACGCCGGCCCGCACTGGACATCATTGTTCCACCGGAAATACCGGAGGCCGGGCTCGAGCAGTACCTGGCCGACCTGTGCCACGAGTGGGCGACGGGCCGGAACCCGCGCGTGAAGCGGCTATCCTGAGACCCCGTCGCTGAGAAATCGAAATGCAGTTGGAGTGACTACGCCTGCGCCGCGATGTATTGTCATGGTCTGCAGCAGCGATTCAATTAAAAAGCAAAAATACCGAGAAAAAAATCGTGGATGAACTGGTATTCAAGGTGAAGGGTTCCTCGTCAGACCCTTACGAAATTACCTTTATCAAAGACGGTGCGAGCCTCACGGCCATCTGTACCTGCCCAGCCGGCACGTTTGGCAACTTGTGTAAACACCGGGTTGCGATAATTGATGGCAAGACGGAATCGATTGTCAGCGACAACGCTGATCAGGTGCCGAAAATTGCGGATTGGCTTCGCGGCACCGACGTAGAGGTCGCACTGACGGAGTTGCGTGCCGCGGAAATCGTCAAGGGATTTCCGAAGGAAGAAATAAAAATTCTGAAGAGAAACCTGGCACGTGTCATGAACACCTGAATCGATCTTCGGGAGTACACTTACACGGTCGGGTTCGCCTGGTACGCGGGTGGGCGGATGCATAAAGACGACAGGAGTCATGAATGAAATCTACCGGAGCAGTCATCACGGTATTTGCGCTCACGGCAACACAATTCGCAATTGTCGATGCGCAGGAGCATGACCCGAATCTCGGGCTGGTGCCTGTAACCGAGTTCGAGGGGCCCGCACTGGAATTCGACTTTCCCGGATTGTCGGTAGGTGTGGCTGAATACGCCGAGGGCCCAACCGGCACGACCGTTATCCATTTTGGCAAGAGTGTCATGGGAACGGTCGATGTCCGCGGTGGCGGTCCAGGCACGATGAATTCAATCTTGCTGCAACAAGCCGATGAAACCCCTCGCCTTCATGCGATCTCTCTGTCCGGCGGATCGGCGTATGGACTTGGCGCTGCTGCGGGTGCCTCGAAGGAGATCAAGTCACTGCTCGATGACCCCGGCTGGTTTACCAAGATCGCGGTTGTTAGCGGTGCGATCATCTTCGACCTCGGAGGTCGACGGTACAATGCCGTAACACCCGACGAAAAACTGGGGCGTGCCGCAATTCGAGCGATGCGCCCAGGTTACTTCCCGCTGGGAGCACATGGGGCAGGACGATTTGCGATTCAGGGCGGTTACTACGGAGCTCGTCATCATTCCGGGCAAGGCGCCGCATTCGGCCAGTATGGCAATATTCGCATAGCTGTCTTCACCGTTGTGAACTCCATTGGAAGCATTGTTGATCGCTCCGGTCATTTCGTACGATGTGGCGTACCGTCACGGTCCGATTGCCCAACCGCCGAGTCCACACTCTATGTGCCTTCCGACAACGATGACGCGCTAGTAAGTGCGACAGGTGGCATAACATCGAACACGACCATTTCGCTGGTGGTAACGAACCAGCAATTGTCATACGGGGAATTGCGACGCCTGGCGATGCAGACCCATACGTCCATGGCGCGAGCAATTCAACCGTTTCATACGTTGAATGATGGAGACACGCTCTTTGCCGTAACCACAGGTGAGGTCCGGGACGAGACTATGTCCATTGGGAAACTCGGGGTGCTGGCGAGCGAACTCGCGTGGGATGCGGTCTTGTCGAGCGTACCGCCGCTTGAACGTCGACCGTCTGCGAGCAAGCGGACGCCACCGGTCAATGAGCTGTCCCGGCATACCGGAAACTACGTTTTCGCGCCCGGCATGGAGGCCATCGTTTCGGTCTCTGACAATCAGCTGGCTATCAAGGCACCCGACAGATATTCGATGTATCTGCCCGCAAATGCGAGCGTCACAATGACGCCCGCAGAAAACGGTGATTTTCTGCTGAATACCGACAGGAAAGACGTCGTTCGCTTTGATATGAATGACGACGGTATAACAATCGGCCTGACAATCAATCCCGGCCGATGGCCGGTCAAGGCCGACAAGACCAATCGGTGACAACGATGATAAGACGTCTTCCGATTTTGTTCATAATGATCGCCATCGATGGTCTCGCACAATCCTCGATAAGTTGCACAGTCACGGTAGTCGACGGTGAACCCCGAGTGGCTGTCATCATGCCAGTACCACATGCGGACAAGGTGCTGATTACGACGCCTGATCAACGCAGGATTTACCTACGTGACGCGGATACGCCGATACAGCATCCAGATACGGATGATTTCGTGAATATGCGGGAATTTGTACTGGATACCAACTCGCGTGGCACGTGGTTTAACGATTGGGGCGAAACTGAAGTTGTCACTGTGCTCGGACAAAGCGGATCTTACGAATTAATAGTCGCAGACAATCTCGAACGCAGGAATGCGGCTACGGCAACCAACAGTTGCACATTCTCATTGGAATAGCGGGCCGATGGCGCATTGAATTCATAATGATTCGTACGCTCTTTCGCTGCAACGGACAAAACGCAACATGGATTTGAATCAGGTCACCCTGCCCTGCACCAATTATGACGACACAGTCGGGTTCTATCGGCAGCTCGGCTTTCGCCTGATCGTCGACAGTCCCCCGCGCTACGGTCGGTTCGAAACGGATCACGGCACGACGTTCTCGATTCATGCCGAGAACGTCTCGGGCGACCCGCAGGACTTTGTCGTCTATTTTGAAGTTGCAGACGTCGATGCGACCACCAGGCGTCTTAAGGACAAGGGAATACTGTTCGAGCGTGATCCGGTTGACCAGGATTGGCTATGGCGCGAAGCCTATCTGCGCGATCCATCGGGCAATATGATTTGTATTTATCATGCAGGTGAAAATCGCCGCTATCCGCCCTGGCGTGTTGCTGATCCGGTT
>JBPCYD010000209.1:0-15043 GCA_051007895.1 Woeseiaceae bacterium | reverse complement strand
CGGACTATTTCTGGCAGGCCCTGGCTGGGACGTTTTCGGCGGATGCTCGGCCTTTTTGCTTTTTTCTATGTTCTGCTGCATTTCGCGACGTGGCTGTTTCTCGACCAGGGACTGCTGCTTAGCGCCATTGTCGAAGACATCGCCAAGCGTCCGTTCATCACGATTGGATTTGCGGCCCTGTTGATTCTTATTGCAATGGCGGCAACTTCCACCGCAGGGCTACGCCGCAGACTCGGCCGCCGCTGGCAAAAACTGCACAACTGGGTTTACGTTGCGGCCATTCTGGGCGTGTGGCACTACTGGTGGCAGGTCAAGCTGGACGCCAGCGACCCGGCGATCTACGCCGCGATTCTGTCATTCCTTCTGGGTTATCGGATCTGGCGACGCAAGAAGGCCGCGAAACAAACAGCACTGCCCACAGCGGCCTAGCGTGCCGACAGAATCAACGTCCCGTAACTTCAAAATCAGTTGGTTGGACGGTTTGCGCCTATCTGCTACGGTTGCGGCCTTGCAGTTCGCGCACAAGCTGACTAGGAAATTGCCGTGGCCATCGCCGCCTGGAAACGATTCGAAAAGACCCCTGGCTGGCAGCGTAAAAAGCGCTTTCTCAAGAGACTGACAGGAAAAGAACTGCGGCTTGAAACCGAGATCGAAATACCGGTCATCAAGGATGGCGGCTGGTGGTTCACATCTGATGGTCTTGACGAGAACAGTATCGTCTACTCACTGGGCGTTGGAGACGAAGTCGATTTCGATTTATTCGTAATCCAACGATTCGGCGCAGAAGTGTTTGCGTTCGATCCGACCCCTAATTCGATTGATCTCCTGGACAGCAGCAAGCTTCCCGAGCAATTCCATTTTTATCCGTGGGCGGTAATGGCGGCAGACGGCAGCCTGAAGTCTTATCCACGGCTTAAGAAAGACGGCTCCAAGTCGGACGTGATGTTTACGATGATTCCCGAAGAGGAAACTAAAGCAGACGTTATCGAGGTTCCGGCATTTTCACTGACGTCTATCACCAGCAAACTGGGACACGACCGCATAGATTTGTTAAAAATGGATATCGAAGGCGCCGAATACGAGGTACTGGAAGGACTGTTGCGCTCCCCCGTATTGCCGACGCAGCTCCTGGTCGAATTTCATCACCGGTTTGTGGAAGATGGTCTGACGAAGACTTACAATATTATTCAGCGACTGCGTGACGTCGGCTACAAGATTTTCGCCATTTCTGAAATCGGGAGAGAAATATCGTTCCTGAGAGATTAGCTGCAGGCGCAGCGTACGAATAAAAAAAGGGCGCACTCACGTGCGCCCTTTGTATTTCTCACTCTTAAGCGAATGATTTACATCATGCCGCCCATGCCGCCCATGCCGCCCATATCAGGCATCGCCGGCATACCACCAGCACCCTCTTCCTGCGGCGCATCAGCAACCATCGCTTCGGTGGTCAGCAACAGACCGGAAACAGAAGCAGCATTCTGCAGTGCGAAACGCGTGACCTTGGTCGGATCCAGGATACCCTGCTCGATCATGTCACCGTACTCACCGGTTGCCGCGTTGTATCCATAATTGCCTTTTCCTTCTGCAACAGCATTCAACACAACACTCGGATCACCGCCTGCATTTTTGACGATCTGGCGCAGCGGCTCTTCAACGGCGCGACGCAGGATGTTGATGCCAACATTCTGGTCGTCGTTGTCGCCTTTCAGCTTGGCAATTGCATTTTCGGCCCGGATGAAAGCAACGCCACCACCGGCAACGACACCCTCTTCTACTGCCGCGCGAGTGGCGTGCAAAGCGTCTTCGACGCGAGCTTTCTTTTCCTTCATCTCAACTTCTGTTGCAGCACCCACTTTGATAACGGCAACACCGCCGGAGAGTTTGGCAACTCGTTCCTGCAGTTTTTCCTTGTCGTAATCAGAACTTGAATCTGCGATTTCAGCATTGATCTGCTCGACACGACCCTTGATGTCTGCGGCGCGTCCAGCCCCGTCGATGACAGTCGTGTTTTCCTTGGTGATTTGAATCTTCTTAGCCTCACCAAGATCGTCAAGCGTCGTCTTCTCCAGTGACAGACCAACTTCTTCCGAAATGACTTGGCCGCCGGTGAGAACAGCGATGTCCTGCAACATGGCCTTACGGCGATCGCCGAAACCGGGAGCCTTAACTGCTGCAACCTTAACGATTCCGCGGATGTTGTTGACAACCAGGGTTGCCAGGGCTTCGCCTTCGACATCCTCTGCTACGATAAGCAGCGGACGACCTGACTTCGCAACGCCTTCCAGGACCGGGAGAAGATCGCGGATGTTCGAGATTTTCTTGTCGAACAACAGGATCATCGGATTCTCGAGCTCGACACTCTGACTTGCCGCGTCATTGATGAAGTAAGGAGAAAGGTAACCACGATCAAACTGCATGCCTTCCACGACATCCAGCTCGTTGGCAAGGCCTGAGCCTTCCTCAACGGTGATGACGCCTTCTTTACCGACTTTCTGCATTGCCTCGGAAATGATTTCGCCAACTTCAGTATCAGAGTTAGCAGAGATGCTGCCAACCTGGGAAATTGCCTTGTCATCTTCGCAGGGAATTGACAGCTTCTTCAGCTCATCAATGATCGCGATCGTCGCTTTATCGATGCCACGCTTGAGATCCATCGGGTTCATGCCCGCCGCAACAGACTTGAGTCCCTCACGAAGAACCGCCTGAGCCAGGACCGTGGCAGTCGTCGTGCCATCGCCAGCGACATCGGATGTCTGGGAAGCAACTTCCTTGACCATCTGCGCGCCCATGTTCTCGAACTTATCATCCAACTCGATTTCCTTAGCAACAGACACGCCATCTTTCGTGACGGTCGGTGCGCCAAAGCTCTTGTCGAGCACTACGTTGCGACCTTTGGGACCCAGGGTCACCTTTACCGCGTTAGCCAGGACGTTTACACCCGCAAACATCTTCTGGCGCGCGTCGTCGCTGAAACGAACTTCTTTAGCAGCCATTTTGTTTCTATCCTCTTATCTAGTATTCAGTGAGAGCGTGTGAAATCAACACGTTCCTGATTAGCCTTCGATTACGGCCATGATGTCGTCTTCTTTCATTACCAGAAGCTCTTCGCCTTCGACTTTGACTTCGGTGCCTGAGTACTTGCCAAATAGGACCTTGTCACCGGCTTTGATATCCAGCGCCCGGGTTTCCCCGTTCTCAAGGATCTTGCCGTTACCAACGGCGACAATTTCACCCTTGATCGGCTTTTCGGTTGCGGCATCCGGAATCACAATCCCACCTGGGGAAGTGCGCTCCTCTTCCATGCGCTTTACGATGACCCGATCATGTAGCGGACGAATCTTCATCGCTTACATCTCCTCTAAATTATTGATTAATAACCATTAAATTTGGTTTCCGGCCCAGACCTGTTAGCACTCGGCCGTGGGGAGTGCCAATGATAGGGGCCGCCGCCCAAATATCAAGTGTTTCCGGTCGGAAACTGCGGTCTGGATCAATGACAAGCGCTTGTCTCGCCGGTATGCTTTCGGTCCGATTGCCACAACTTGTTCACATAATCGGTAACAAATAGTGGTCTCAGATGGTCAATTTGTTTATCGCCTGCCGCAGCCCGAATAATGCTTAAAACACTCAGCAAAAGCCTGATTGCACTGACACTGATCCTTTCGACGGGCGCAAGCCTTGCGCAACAGGACGACATTCTTCGACCCGAAGAAGCCTATCGGTATGCGGTCGCCGACACCGGCAGTGCCATCGAAATCGACTGGGTCGTCGAAGACGGGTATTACCTCTATCGCAACAAGATGAGCTATCTGAGCGGCTCGGATTCGATCGTTCTTGGCGCCTATGATCTGCCTGAAGGCGAGCATCACGAAGATGAGTTCTTTGGCGTCCAGCAGGTCTACCGCAATCGCTTCTACGTCAGCATTCCTTACACGGTCACAACTGACGTCCCGGAAACTGTCGAGCTGGTGATCAAGTCGCAGGGTTGCGCGGACATTGGCCTTTGCTACCCCCCGCAGACGTGGAACGAGACGATAAAGCTGGTCGCACGCGAGAATGGTGGCGAGAAAATCGACTTGGGCGCTGCCTTTGGCACTTTTGGTGGCGCGAATAGTGACTTCCTGCCGGTCGACCAAGCCTTTGAGCCGATACTCACCGCGCTTGACGGGAATAATGTCGAGGTCGCCATTCGGGTAACGGAGGGGTATTACCTCTATAAAGATAAAATTTCGGCGACAATTCAGTCCGACGTTGCGCAGGCTGGCATCCTGGATTTACCGCAGGGCGAGCTGAAGACCGATCAGTATTTCGGCGAGATGGAGGTTTATCACGAAGACGTGTTCGGCAAGCTGTCTGTCGCCCGCGCGACGCCGGGCGCGATGGACGTTGACCTCGAACTAAAATTCCAGGGTTGCGCGGACGGAGGCATCTGTTATCCGCCCGTCACGCGGATGCTATCCGTTGCACTACCCGAAGCGACGGCGGTTTCTGCCCTTGCCGCTGTGACCGCGCCGGCGGCCGCCGGTGCGCCGATGGTCTCAGAGCAAGGCCGATTGGCACAAATTATTACGACCGCCAAGCTGGGTTCGGTGATTGCGACATTCTTTGGCCTCGGCCTGTTACTCGCATTTACGCCGTGCGTGCTGCCGATGGTGCCGATTCTGTCCGGCATCATTGCCGGTGAAGGCGACAACATCAGTCCCACCCGCGGTTTCTCGCTGGCCTTCAGTTACGTCATGGGCATGGCGCTCGTCTATACCGCTGCCGGTGTCGCCGCAGCAGCAGCCGGTTTGCAGCTGCAGGCGATGTTCAATCAGCCTTGGGTGCTGATTCTTTTTTCCAGTCTCTTCGTCATTCTGGCGCTCGGCATGTTCGGCATGTTTGATCTGCAGATGCCCTCCGTCATTCAGTCCCGGCTGGCAACGGTGAGCGGTAATCAGAAGAGCGGCACAGCCATTGGCGCGTTCGTCATGGGCGCGTTGTCATCGCTCGTTGTCACTGCGTGCGTTGCCCCCGCACTCATTGCCACCCTGACTGTTATGGCGCAAACCGGCGACATGGTCCGAGGCGGCACGGCCCTGTTCGCCATGAGCCTCGGCATGGGCGCACCGTTGCTTCTGGTTGGCGCAGCGCAAGGCAAACTTCTCCCCAAGGCCGGAGCCTGGATGGTCGCTGTGAAGAACGCCTTTGGCTTCATGATGCTTGGCATGGGCATCTGGATGATGTCGCGTATCCTGCCCGGCGAAGTGACGCTTGCCGCTTATGGAATCCTCATTTTTATGGCCGGCGTGTATCTCGGCGGCCTGACACAGCTGACGCCCGAATCCCTTGGCATTCAGAAATTTGGCAAAGGCGCGGGATTGCTGAGCATCATTTACGGTGCGGTTCTGCTGGTCGGCTCTCTCGCTGGCAGCGATTCAATGCTGCGACCGCTGGCTGCGCTTAATACCGGTGGTGGCGCGGCTCTCGTTGACGAACACCGTGGCCTGGATTTTCAGCGCATCAAGACCACCGATGACCTGGACCGGGCGCTGGCAAGTGCCGCCGCAAGCGGCAAATCCGCTATGCTCGATTTTTATGCTGACTGGTGTGTCTCATGCATAGAGATGGAGGAGTATACTTTCACCGATAGCGGTGTTCAGGATGCGTTGTCGAACACGGTTTTGTTGCAGGCTGACGTAACCGCAAACGACGATGAGGACCAGGCGCTCCTCAAGCGCTTCGGCGTATTCGGACCGCCGACCATAATTTTCTTTGGAAATGATGGTATGCAACGAAACGGCTACGAAGTAGTCGGATATATGAAAGCAAAGGAATTTGCGAATCACGTCAGGATGGCTACGGGAACAAACGATAACCTAAACGCGAAGAACTAAAACAAAATGAATAAGAGCGTCGCGATTACGATCGCACTGGTGTTACTCCTGGCCGGCGGCATCGTCGGATACTTCACGACCAAAGAACAGCAGGGTCCTATGGCCGGCGCGGATCCGACTTTGCCGGATGCTGCAGCGCCCGCAAGTGCCATCGAGGAGCAGGACGGCAACGATATCGTTGCGTTTTCGCTAACCGACATTGACGGCCAAACGCGAGAGTTTTCCGAATGGCAGGGGAAGGGTCGACTCGTTAACTTCTGGGCAACCTGGTGTGCACCCTGTCGTCGTGAGATTCCGTTACTGAAAAGTACACAGGATGCGCATGGCGAAGATGACAATATCCAGGTCATTGGCATCGCGGTCGATTTTCAGGAAGACGTCGCAGCCTATGCTGAGGAAGCGCAGTTCAACTACCCGATCCTGGTTGGACAGGAGGATGCCATGGCTGCGGCCGAAGATTCTGGCATCGATTTTCTCGGACTCCCGTTCACGATGATCGTCGCCCCGAGTGGCGAGTTACTGACCACGCACGTGGGCGAGATCGTGGAAAACCATATCGACCTTATCGTTGACGTTTTCCGCGGGCTTGAGAACGGCCGCCTGGACCTGGACGGCGCGCGCGCGGCATTAGACGAGCTGTAGCTGTGGGCCGCTTAATCTGACGAAACACTGGTCCGGCACGATTCGCCAGTCGGCGGCGGCAGCAATGCGTTGCAAAATGAAAGTTGCGCTATCTGCGCCGAAAAGATGTAACATTGCCGCCATCTTCGGCTAATTGGCGACCATCGGCGCGAAATGGCAAAACTCTTGCTCATCAATGGGCCCAATCTTAATCTGCTGGGTTCCCGCGAACCCGGCGTCTATGGCGACACCGATCTCGATTCGGTGGAAGCGCACCTGTCCAGCGCAGCCGCCGAACTGGGTCATGAGCTTGGCTGTTTTCAAAGTAATGCCGAACATGAATTAGTTGACCGAATCCAGCTGGCTGCATCTGACGGGACCCGCTTTGTCCTGATAAATCCGGGCGCCTTCACCCATACAAGCATTGCCATGCGCGACGCACTTCTCGCGGTCAGTATTCCTTTCATCGAGGTTCATTTGAGCAACGTTTTTGCTCGCGAGGACTTTCGTCACTCAAGTTATTTTAGCGATATCGCAGCAGGCTGCATTTTTGGCCTGGGCGCCTATGGCTATGAGATCGCATTACAAGCTGCATCCAGGCTCGTGTCTGAGGAAAAATAATGGATATCAGGAAAGTCAAAAAACTAATTGAGCTGCTGGATGAGTCCGGCATTGCCGAGATCGAAATCACAGAGGGAGAAGAGTCTGTACGCATTAGCCGCTATCCCGCCAATGCGCCCGCCCCCGCCATGATAGCGCCAATGCCCGCGCCGGCGGCGGCACCCGCCGCACCTGCAGCGGCGCCAACGCCCCCTGCTACGCCCGCGACGCCAGCGGCGGCGGATCCGGAAGAAGATGGCTACGGCATCACCACTCCGATGGTCGGCACGTTCTATTCCGCCCCTTCACCGGGCTCTCCCGATTTCGTTCAAGTCGGCGATCGCGTCAATGAGGGCGACACACTGTGCATCATTGAAGCAATGAAAATGATGAACCAGATCGACGCCGATGTATCCGGCACGATCAAATCGATCCGCGTGCAGAATGGCGAGCCAGTCGAATATGGACAAATACTGTTTGTAATCGACCAGCGCGGCGCAGACTAGGCGGGTTGTCGAACATGCTCGACAAAATCGTCATCGCCAATCGCGGCGAGATCGCCTTACGAATTATGAGAGCGTGCCGCGAAATAGGCATCAAGACCGTCGCCGTACATTCCACGGCAGACAACAACTTGAAGCACGTTCTGCTTGCCGATGAGACCGTTTGTATTGGACCCCCGCCATCGAATGAAAGTTACCTGAACATGCCCGCGATTATCAGCGCAGCCGAAGTAACGGATGCAGTTGCCATTCATCCGGGCTACGGATTCCTTTCCGAAAATGCAGATTTTGCGGAGCGGGTCGAAACGAGCGGCTTCGTATTTGTCGGTCCACCCGCCAGTGCAATTCGTGAAATGGGCGACAAGGTTGCGGCAATTCGCGCAATGAAAAAGGCAGGTGTGCCAACCGTTCCGGGATCGGATGGTCCTCTTGGCGACAACGCGGAAGAAAATCTTCGCATTGGGCGCGACATAGGTTACCCGGTCATTATCAAGGCAGCCGGTGGTGGCGGTGGCCGCGGCATGCGGGTTGTACACTCCGAGGCATCCCTGGTGGCCGCAATTACAGTCACCCAGGCCGAGGCTCGCTCGGCGTTCGGTAACGAAACGGTATACATGGAAAAATTCCTGGAGACGCCGCGCCACGTTGAGTTCCAGATTCTTGCCGACAATCACGGCAATGTTATCCACCTCGGCGAACGAGACTGCTCGATGCAGCGTCGCCACCAGAAAGTCGTCGAGGAAGCGCCCGCACCGGGCATCACGGATGAGCAGAGAAACAAGATCGGTGCACGCTGCGTGCGTGCCTGCCAGGATATGGGCTATCGCAGTGCCGGAACGTTTGAATTCCTGTACCAGGACAATGAATTTTACTTCATCGAGATGAACACCAGGCTGCAGGTTGAGCACCCGGTCACCGAGATGATTACGGGCGTCGATATCGTGCGCGAACAGCTGCGTATTGCGGCCGGCGAATCATTAAGTCTCACGCAAGATGAAGTGACGTTCAGCGGTCATGCCATCGAATGTCGTCTCAATGCCGAAGACCCTAAGACTTTTATGCCTTCACCGGGACCGGTACACCTGTGGCACCCGCCCGGAGGGCCCGGAATCCGCGTTGAGAGCCACATATACAGCGGCTATCGGGTACCGCCCTATTACGATTCGATGATAGGTAAACTCATCGCACACGGGGCCGATCGTCAAATTGCAATCTCCCGTATGCGCAATGCCCTCTCAGAGGTTGTCATTGAGGGCATCAAAACGAACGTACCTCTCCACCAGGAAATTTTTCAGCATGCCGCTTTCCAGGCCGGCGGCACGGATATTCACTATTTAGAGAAAAGACTCGGGCTGTAGACTGTGCCCGACGAATGGCGTCAGTTTGTGATGAACCTTGAGAACATTGAAGCAGGCCTCGTCGAAGAAGTGCTCGTTGATTGTGGCGCACACTCGGTCACACTAACGGACGCGGGCGATGCCCCGGTACTCGAACCGGCGCCGGGCGACACGCCGCTTTGGGATGACACCCGCATAACAGCGCTTTTCGATGCAAACGTTAACGTTGACGCATTGAAAGTCACTTTGCTCGAAAAGCTGCAGCGCACCAGCCTGCCACCGAACCACGTTGAAACTTTGCAGGATCGTGCCTGGGAAAGAGAGTGGCTGAAAGACTTCGGGCCAATGAAATTCGGGCGGCGGCTCTGGATTCTCCCAGGCAACGAGCCGGCGCCTGATAACGACGGCATAATTGTCAGGCTGGATCCCGGCCTGGCATTTGGCACCGGGACGCACGCGACCACCGCCCAGTGTCTTGAATGGCTGGACAGAATAGATCTACGCGGCAGGACTGTACTGGATTTCGGGTGCGGCTCCGGAATTCTTGCTATTGCTGCGTGTAAACTGGGAGCGGCATCGGCCGAAGGCGTCGATATTGATTTGCAGGCAGTCACGGCGAGCCTGCAAAATGCTGCAAGAAACAACGTTGCCGATCGGTTTTCAGCCGGCACGGCTCTCGCAGACGAAAGCGCTCAATTCGATGTTGTCATCGCAAATATACTGGCAGGAACGTTGATAGAGAATGCGACCCCGATAAGTCACTGGGTGAAACGGGGCGGCCAGCTGGCTCTCTCGGGCATTTTGCATGAGCAGGTCGATGCGGTTCTGCAAGCATACCGCGGCAACATCGATTTTGAACCGGCGGCCGTACAGGATAATTGGGCCTGTCTGATGGGCACGAGACGGTAGAACGCTGCATGTATACCGAATGTCCCGAATGTGGAACTGCTTTTAGAGTTACAGCAAAAGTGCTGCAGCAAGCGCGGGGCAACGTGCGCTGTGGCGGTTGCAGTCACGCGTTCAACGCGCTCGAGTTTTTGTCAGAAGAGATGCCGGGGACGAGCAAGACTCAGGAACCGGAAGCGCCCGTCGACGAACTGGCGGAGACAAGCCGCCGCCTGCTGGAGACGCTCGATGATCTGGCCGGACCGGATGAGATTCGGATCGAGGATACCGGCGTTGAATGGCGCGTTCTGGAAGACCTGCAAAGCGGCATCGACGTCGATGCAAGCAATGCCGGCGACGAACCGCGCTACGACGACAATTCGCCTCTGCCGGACGATTTTGACGAAGATGATGAACCGGTGGTACTCGCCGATCCGCTTCCCGAGGGTGACGAAGACCCGGAAGTGGTGTCGCAGCCTAAGCGCCGTCTCACGGATACGCACTTCAGCGTTGAATTCAGCGAAAAGCAGGGCGACCTGGCGCTGGCTGATCCGGAAGAATGGAACGACCTTTTGGATGAAGTCCAGGACGCCGAACAGGGTTCACTTGAAGTTGAAGAAGAGCTTGCGTCGATCCACACCCAATTGGCCGGCAATCGCGAACAGGAAGCCACCGAACTGCATGACGTAGCAGCGCCGGAACCGGACCCTGAACCTGAAATCGAATCAGAATCCGAAAAAGAAGAAGCTGAAGCGGAAGCGGAGGCAGAAGAAATCGAGCTTGCCGATATTGACACCCAGTTTAACCTGCAGGCAGAGGCGCTGGGCCTCGAGCGGATCGATAGCGAAGATGCCCTGACAGACGAAGTTCCATTGTTGCCAGGGGAACTGGCGGCCGCGGACGACGCAGAGGATGACGGAGCATCCACGCAGGGACCACAAGGAGAAAGGCCTGACGACAGATCCGGGGATGAGTCGATGGCCGACAGGACTCGCCCGGACCCCGGCGACGACTCCCAAACGGGTATTAACGAGGCGCTGACGGACGATTTCGACGCAACTGCCGAAACCGGCGTTAACGAGACGCTATCGGAGAAGTTTGACGGAGACATCGAATCCGGCATCAACGAGGCGGTGGCAGAGGAGTTCGACCAAGACTTCGAATCGGGCATCACCGAAGCATTATCGGAGGACCTCGATGACGACTCCGATTCCGAAATAAAAGAGGCGTTGCCGGAAGCGCTCGACGATGACGCTGAAACCGGCATCAACGAGGCACTTGAGTCGTCAACAGCGCGAATCGATAGCTCTGCAGAGATCGACAGTGCCGAAGAGGCGCAACGCGATGACGAATCGGCATCGTCCGTTTCGACTCGATCCGACGATCAGAACGAAGCGGTCTCCGATGAAGGCGACAGCAAAACGCTTGCCGATATGATCCGTGAGTCGACCGGGGAGTTCGAGGCACAGATTGAAGCCGCGGCAGAGGCGCTCGCAAACGACGAAGAGAAAACGATTGACGCCGACGACGTCGAATCTGCCCTCGATAAAATTGAAGCAAAATCCGAGCAGGTTGAGCCTGTCGACGACACCAGCGAAGTCCCGACAGCCGACGATGAAAGTGAATTGACCGATTCAGGACATCTTGTTCCGCCACAGACTGACGAAGAAATGACGGTCAACAAGGAAATTGACCAGGAACTGATGGCGCTCGCAATTCAAGACGATGAATTCGCCGCAACTCTCGTTGGCGCGGACAGTGCAGATTTTCCGTTTAATGAGAATTCCGGGGAAGTTGAAGCGATTGTCATGGAGGGCGAAGAAGTCCGGAGTGACGTCGAAGACGACCGATTGGCTGCCGAGAGCGCCGCAAGAAACCAGCTGGATGATCCCATCGACCTCGCGGATACCTATGCCACCAGCCGGGAGAAATTGTTCGGCGGAAGACGTAAATATGACCCTCCGGGATATGCGGTAATAGCAGCAATGATTGCCCTGGTTGTTGTACTCGGCGCACAGTTCATTCACAACTCACGCGAAATACTCGCAACCACCGGCTTCTTCAATCACACGATTGGACCCGTTTACCGAATGCTCGGCGACCCGGTAACGCCTGCATGGAACATCAAAGGCTGGCAGTTTGAAGTCACCAACGGCAGCATCGAGGAAGCAGAGTCGGCGCTCGTCATTGTTTCCAAGCTGGTCAATCGAGATGCAAATCCGCTTCCCTATCCATTGGTCCACGTTTCATTGACCGACCGCTGGGAAGACGTCATGGGCAGCCGCATCCTGGAGCCCGGCGAATATCTGGCCGGTGCGGTGGACCCGGGCCAGCCAGTTCTGCCCGGCGAAAACTTCACCGCGGTAATCACGATCGAGAATCCGTCGGAAGAGGCTACCGGCTTCAAGCTGAACGTGTGCTATCGGGAAGGACCTGAGACCGTGCGTTGCGCCATCGAAGACTTCAAGAACTAGGCATGGGAACTGCGGCATGCCGACAGCAACGAACTTAAATGAGCACAGTCCCGCCGGCAGGTCCGACCACGATTTCCTGAAAATAGGTCCCTATCAGATCACGAGTCCATTCCTGCTGGCGCCGATGGCGGGCATTACCGACGCCCCGTTTCGGCGACTTTGCAGGCGATTCGGCGCAGGAATGACAACGTCGGAAATGACGACGGCTGACATCAGTTTGTGGCAGACGGCGAAATCACGGCGAAGACTGGACCTCGATCTGGACGCGACGCCACGAGTGGTACAGATCGCAGGCTCCGATCCCGCACAGCTCGCACTGGCCGCGACGCTATGCGTCGAGCGCGGCGCAGATATTGTTGATATCAATATGGGCTGCCCGGCGAAGAAAGTCTGCAAGCAACTGGCCGGTTCTGCACTACTCAAGGATCCGCTCCTGGTGGAGCGAATTCTCGCGGCCGTTGTGGCCGCTGTCGATGTCCCGGTTACGCTAAAGATGCGCACCGGGTGGGACCCGGATCATCGCAACGGGGTCGAGATTGCGAAAATCGCTGAGGAAAGCGGTATACAGGCATTGGCAATTCACGGGCGAACGCGCGCCTGTCGTTACAGAGGGACGGCAGAATATGAAACGATCGCGCGCATCAAGAATGCGGTCAAAGTCCCGGTCATTGCAAACGGGGATATCACCGGTGCGGAGAAGTCACTCGAAGTTTTACGGCTAAGTGGTGCAGACGGTGTGATGATCGGTCGAGCCGCCCGCGGTCGACCGTGGATTTTCAGAGAATTGAATTACTACGTCGAAAACGGAAGACAGGTAACTCCGCTAGAAAAAAATGACGTCCGTGATATCATGCTCGACCACCTGAATGACCTGTACCAGTTTTATGGGGATTCAACTGGCGTTCGGGTGGCTCGCAAACACCTTACCTGGTATTGCGCCGGTCTTATAAAAGCAGAAGATTTCCGGTCCCGGGTGGTGCGCGTAGATAGTGCGTCCGAACAAATTAGACTAACGCGGAAGTTCTTTGGCGAATCAGCCGGGGACAAAACTATGGCCGCGTAACTTTTGCTTTCGGCGAGTTTGATGCAACACACTTCAGGAATGATTAGAAAGTGGCTAAGACCGACATTGCCGATAACAAAGAACTGATGGCCTCGAAGAGCAGGAAGCCACTAAGAAAACACACCGAGGAAGCACTTCAGCAGTATTTCAAAACGTTGAATGGCGATCGTCCGGGCGAATTGTACGACCTTGTATTGGGAGAAGTGGAAGAACCACTTTTCAAGGCCGTGATGGATTACACTGCTGGCAATCAGAGCCAGGCCGCCGGCATTCTCGGCATCAATCGTGGCACGTTGCGGAAGAAGTTAAGAACTTATTCCCTCATTCAATAAAGGCAAATCATGTTCGAGGTACGTCGTGCGCTCATCAGCGTTTCTGATAAGCGTGATGTGATTCAGTTTGCCCGGGGTCTAAAGGACCTGGGCGTGGAAATACTTTCAACAGGCGGAACCTGTCGCCAGCTCCTTGAGGCCGGCATCGATGTCATCGAGGTGTCCGCCAAAACGGGCTTCCCTGAAATTATGGCCGGCCGCGTCAAGACGCTGCATCCGGTCATTCATGGAGGGCTACTCGGTCGTCGCGGCACGGACGAAGCGGTTATGGCCGAACACGGCATTGAGCCAATCGACCTCCTGGCGGTAAATCTGTATCCGTTTGAAGAAACCATCAGAAAACCGGATGCAACCATCGATGATGCAATCGAGAATATCGATATCGGCGGGCCAGCGATGATTCGAGCCGCATCGAAAAATCACGACGGAGTCGCCGTTGTCGTTGACCCGGACGACTACGACACCGTGCTGGAAAAAATCTCGTCAGGTGCAATGGACATTAAATCGCGGCGGTGCCTTGCAACGAAGGCGTATACGCATACTGCGAGCTACGATACGGCAATCTCGCACTACCTGTCCGCGTCTCTTGATGAGGACGTCCTCGGTGAACGCTTCCTGTATGCCGGTGGGAGAAGCGAGAAACTACGTTACGGTGAAAATCCACACCAGGAGGCAGCGTTCTATCGGGACCAGGGCGCAGCGGCGGGCACACTTGCCGGCGCGGAACAACTACAGGGAAAGGCGCTGTCCTACAACAACATTGCCGATACTGACGCGGCGATGGAGTGTGTAAAACAGTTTTCGGATTCAGCTTGCGTCATCGTCAAACATGCCAACCCTTGTGGTGTCGCGGTTGACGATGACGTTGGAAAGGCCTACGACCGGGCATTCTCGACCGATCCGACGTCGGCGTTTGGCGGCATTATTGCATTTAACGAGCCACTCGATGGCGCGACCGCTCGCAATATCATTGATCGTCAGTTTGTCGAAGTCATTGTCGCGCCAACTATTGAAGACGACGCGTTAGCTATCCTGGCCGAAAAGAAAAATGTGCGGGTTCTGCGAACCGGAGGCGAATCGCAATCCAGCGTCGGCACCCTCGATTTTAAGAAGGTGTCAGGCGGCCTGCTGGTGCAGACGGCGGATGACGGAGTCGTTTCGGAATCTGATCTCAAAGTCGTCACCGAAATCTCACCGGAAGAAAGCCAGATTAAGGATATGTTGTTTGCCTGGAAGGTCGCCAAGTTCGTCAAATCCAACGCGATCGTGTTTTGCAGGGATGGCATGACCATAGGCGTTGGTGCCGGCCAGATGAGCCGTGTTTATTCCACGAAAATCGCAGCGATCAAGGC
>JBPCYD010000208.1:0-10596 GCA_051007895.1 Woeseiaceae bacterium | reverse complement strand
CCGCCGAGAATCGATCGTGCGCTTGAAATAACGCGCAAAGTTCCGGTCGACATCCGCATATCAGGCAATGGCATTGAGTGGGCGTCCAACCCTGATTTTCCCGAGGTCAGTGAGCTTGAGTTCGGCGCAAGCGACCTGTTTGGGGAAAGTCCGGGCGCATTGCTTGATCAAATCGAAGATGTCGAGTTTGCGGTGTCAGCCCCACACACTTTTCTGAAACTGATCCAGGGAGACTTCGTTATCGTCGTCTCAACGCCAAGAATATCGGAAACCGATGAAGGCCCGGACCTGCTGCCAATCATCCTGGCCATTGGACTGATCTGGCTTTTTGTTGCCTACCTTTGCGTCAACTGGTTGTTTCGACCCATTCGATATATTCGCGCCGGCGCTGCCCGGATTGGCAAGGGCGATCTTGAACACCGCATCGAACGATATCGAAACGACCAGCTGGGCGACCTGGCCGAAGACGTCAACAAGCTCGCTGGCGATGTCAGGGGCATGCTGGACGCCAAGCGCCAACTCCTGCTGGGCATCAGTCATGAGTTGCGTTCGCCGCTGTCGAGACTACGCCTGGCACTTGAGTTTATTGACGACCAGCACAAGGAGGACCTGCAGACCGAGGTCACCGAGATGGAACAGATCATAGCGACGCTGCTCGAGGCGGAGCGACTGAATACGCGGCATGAGTCTCTGAATCGTACGCTGGTCAATATCAAGGAACTGGCAGAGCAGCTCGTAGATACCTACTTCAGTCGAGACAAACTTCGTATCGAGCTGAATATCGACGAGCAGTGCGAGGCCAACGTGGACGACGTTCGCCTGATGCTGTTGCTAAAGAATCTTATCGGCAATGCATTACGCTACTCGGATCAAAATGATGGCCAAGTCACGGTTACCGCCGAGAAGGACGGGTCCGATCTTACCCTGAGCGTTGCCGACAATGGTCCGGGCTTCGCGCCGGACCAGGTGTCGAAAGTCGGTGAAGCGTTTTTCCGCGGAGACCCTTCACGTACCCGGGATACAGGAGGAACCGGTCTCGGTATCTATATTGCGCGCCTCGTCGCCGAAGCACACGGCGGCAGTCTGGAACTGGATGAAAGTTACACGGATGGTGCGCGAATAGTCGTTATTTTGGGAGACTAAGCGGACGATGTGACCTGACGCTTGCATCGAAGGAGCGTCGTAAGCGCTTCTGTCTTGTAAGTTCATGGGAAGTGGCCATAGTATCTACCCATGCCACTGGTCGCCCACAACAGTTTGCCAACCTTCCAGCGATTAAGGGATCGCGGACAGGAAGTTCTATCTGCGACGCGTGCAAAGCATCAGGATATTCGCGAACTGCACATCGGCTTTCTGAACATGATGCCCGATGCAGCGCTGGCGGCGACCGAACAACAATTTATCCGCCTGGTCGGAAGTTGCAACCAGATTGCACAGTTCTATGTGTACCCGTTTTCGCTTTCGGAACTCAATCGCAGCGCCGCGACGCAGGCGCACATCGATGAATACTACTTTGAGTTTGACGATCTCGCGGCGCAAGGCCTCGATGCGCTGATAATAACGGGTGCCAACGTCATCAATCCTGCCCTGAATGAAGAAGCGTTCTGGGGTCCGCTTGTCGATGTTGCCCAATGGGCGCAAAATAATGTCGCTTCCGTCCTGTGCTCGTGCCTCGCAACACATGCGCTGGTGAAAAAATTCCACGATATCGATCGTAATCATCTGCCAGCGAAACAATGGGGGGTTTACAGTCACCGAATCAGTGAGCCCACGCACCCACTGATGCGCGACATCAATACGCGCTTCGATGCACCGCATTCCCGTTTCAACGATGTTTCACGCACACAGTTGCAAGACGCGGGTATTAGAGTCCTTGTCGAGAGCGACGAGGTCGGCGTGCACCTTGCGGTAAGCCCGGATCAGTTTCGAACCGTGTACTTTCAGGGGCACCCGGAATACGATGCCGTCAGCCTGTTAAAGGAATACAAGCGAGAAGTATTTCGCTACCTTGATGGCAGCCTCGATTCGCCACCGCCGTTTCCCGAAAATTATTTCTCGCCGGAGGCAGAGGAAATCGCCGCCAGGTTTCTACGTCTCGCCAGCGATGCGGAAGGTGAGATTCCTGCATTTCCGGAAGAAACGCTAAAGCCCCTGGTCGACAATACCTGGGGAGATACTGGCAAGGCGATTGTCAACAACTGGCTCGGACTCGTTTACCAGCTCACCAATCTCGACCGCAAACAGCAATTCATGCCGGGCGTCGATCCGCAGGACCCACTCGGCCGGGCTGGTTAGCGGCCTCATATTCCGGACCTGTCTCCCTGACCCGGGGACTTACGTGTATCATCTGGCCGCATCAAAATTGCCCGACTGAACCACGCAAACCAAGGAAAATATTCATGGGATTCAGAACCAAACAGATTCATGCCGGTGTTACGCCCGACCCGGTCACCGGCTCAATTCTCACGCCGATTTACCAGACAACCACCTATGTACAGCCATCGGTCGACGATTATTTGAGCAAGGGTTTCTCATATTCGCGCTCTGGCAATCCGACGGTCCAGGCACTGGAAGCGAAACTCACAGAACTGGAAGGCGGTGCCGCGTGCGCCACGTTCGGCACCGGCATGAGCGCGGTACATGCAACGATGCTGGCATTTCTTAACGCGGGTGATCATGCCATTATTTCCGATGTTGCATACGGCGGAACCTACCGACTTTGCACCAAGGTGTTAAGTCGGTTTGGTATCGAATTTACGTTTGCCGATGGATCGAATCCCGACGATGTCGCAGGGTCAGTTCGCGACAATACAAAGTTGATTCTCACCGAAACGCCGGCGAATCCGACCATGAAATGTTCCGATATTGCGGCAATATCTGCTATCGCGAAGAAAGCCGGCGCCGTGCATGCCGTGGACAACACGTTCCTGACGCCCTACTACCAACGCCCCTTCGAACTGGGTGCCGATCTGTCAATTCACAGCACGACCAAGTACATGGATGGCCATAATGCGACGGTCGGCGGTGCGGTAATCAGCAAAACACAGGAACATGCCGACCAGGTTCGCTTCATTATGAACAGTACCGGCAGCATCATGTCTCCACAGGTAGCGTGGTTAACGCTGCAGGGTTGCAAAACACTGTCCGTGCGCATGGATCAGCAGTCCGCGAATGCGATGGCCATTGCCGAATTCCTCGAGAGCCACCCGAAGGTTGAGCAGGTTCGGTATCCGGGATTGAAGTCGTTTCCGCAGCACGAGCTTTCGAGTCGCCAGGCAACGGGCTATGGAGCCATGCTGTGGTTCGAGGTCAAAGGTGGCCTCGCCGCCGGCAAGAAGCTGATGGATAACGTCGAGTTATGGAGCCTTGCCGAGAACTTAGGCTCGGTCGAATCGTTGATTACACACCCGGTTACGATGACACATGCGGATGTCGAGGAGGCTGAGCGGCAGCGCGTTGGCATCATAGACGGACTGGTTCGATTGTCCGTTGGACTGGAAGATGCCGAAGACTTGATCGGCGCTCTGGAAAAAGCGCTCGCAGAAGTCTAGTCAGACCGGGGATAGACAATGTCGGACTTCTACCTGTTTGATACGCTCAGCCTGCACGCCGGGCAGACGGTCGACAAGGAATTCGGCGCGAGGGCGGCGCCGGTCTACCAGACAACGTCCTATGTTTTTCCTGATACGGACACCGCTTCATCGATCTTCAACCTGGAACGCGGTGGTCACGCCTACTCGAGAATTACGAATCCAACCGTCGGCGTTCTTGAGCAGCGTATCGCCTCCCTGGAAGGCGGGTCCGCGGCAGTGTGTACCGCTTCCGGCATGGCCGCCACATTTTGCGCGATTACCGCCATCTTGAGTCAGGGCGATCATATTGTCGCATCGTCGCAAATGTATGGCGGCAACATTAGCCTGATGAAGAACACGTTGCCCAGGTTCGGCATCACAACAACGTTTGTCGATCCTGCAGATATTGATGAATTTCGTAACGCCATTCAGGACAACACCCGGCTGATTTACGGCGAGCTGATCGGCAATCCCGGACTCGATATTCTCGACCTGGAGAAGATCGCTGCGATCGGCGAGGCTCATCATGTGCCGGTCATGATCGATGCAACGTTCAATACGCCGTACCTGTGTCGGCCGTTCGAGTATGGCGTCAATATGACGATTCATTCGGTTACCAAGTGGCTGGGTGGGCATGGCACGGCCATCGGCGGTGTCATCGTAGACGGCGGTAATTTCGATTGGGGGGCAACGAACCGATATCCAACGATCACAGAACCGTATGCACCGTTCCAGAACATAAACCTTTGGGAAGAGTTTGGTCCCGCTGCTTTCGCGACGCGAATTCGGGCCGAGGCAATGCGTGACTTCGGGCCGTCGATGAGCCCGATGAATGCGTTTCTGCTGTTGCAGGGGATCGAGACACTGTCCTTAAGGATGGACAAGCATTTGTCGAACACCGCCAGCATGCTTGAGTTTCTGACAAATCATGAGCAGGTGTCCTGGGTTAGTCATCCTGATCTGCCAACACACAGAAGTCATAGCCTCGCGAAGAAATATTTGCCCAAAGGCGCCGGCTCAATCGTGAGCTTCGGCGTGAAAGGCGGTCGCGATGCTGGCAGAGCTTTTATTGAGAATGTCGAACTTGCCTCGCATCTCGCCAACGTTGGCGATGCCAAGACCCTTATAATCCATCCCGCCACGACAACACACTCGAGAATCGATGCAGAGGCTCTGGTCGCTGCGGGCATCACGGAAGACATGATTCGGCTGTCAGTTGGCCTGGAGGATGTGCGCGACCTGCAGAATGATTTCGAGACTGGCTTTCGGGCAGCCCGAAAAATTGCGAAAAGCTGATGTACTTTGAAGTGAACGGTAAGCGAGCGTTTGCTTCGACGGGCGGCAAACCGTTCGATAGCACACAGCCGACCGTGGTTTTCCTGCACGGCAGCGGCCTCGATCATACTTTCTGGGGATTGCATTCGCGTTTTTTTGCGTTTCGCAAATATAGCGTGCTCGCTCCCGACTTGCCCGGCCATACCAGTTCCGAAGGTCCACCGCTGCAATCGATAGAAGACATGGCGAGCTGGTTGCACGATGTTTTGGATACCGTTGATGCTAAAGATGTATCACTAATCGCCCACTCACAGGGCTGCCTCGTGGCGCTTGAATATGCAGCGCGCTTCAAAGACAAGATTAAGAGCGTTTCATTCGTGGCCAGCGGCCTTGCCACGCCCGTGAATTCTGCACTGATCGAGGCTGCCGGGAACAATCCGGACGCTGCGATAACGATGATGCTGAGCTGGGGCTTCGGTCGTGCCGGGCATCTGCACCAGGGACCCGTTCCCGGCAATTCGATGGCCGGCGGCGGACGCAAGGTGATGCGCGGCAATGTGCCAGGCGCGCTTGCGGCCGACCTCAAGGCCTGCAATGCCTATGCCAATGGCAAATCTGCCGCAGCCGGCATCGAGTGTCCGGTTCAGGTCATCCTGGCCGGAAAAGACCGTATGGCGCCGCGCAAGGCTGTGATGCAGCTGGTCGAGCACTTGCCGGAACCGCGACTGCATGTACTGGAAGATTGCGGTCACATGATCCCACAGGAAATGCCGGATGCGACCCGCCAGATCCTGAAAGATTTTGTTTTCCAGGTGAATCCGGCTTTCTGAGCCGCAGTCTGCCATGTACGAAATCAGGAAAGCCGCAGTAATCGGCGCCGGAACGATGGGACTTGGCATTGCCGGTCAGTTGGCGAATGCCGGTATCGATGTACTGTTGCTCGACCTGCCCTCCGGCAATGGAAACCGCAATGCTATTTGCGAAAGAGCTGTCGAGAGACTGCTCGATATCAAGCAGCCGGGTCTTCTACATCAGGACAAATTGCGGCACATCAAAATCGGCAACATTGAAGACGACCTGGGCAAGCTCGCCGACGCGGACTGGATTGCAGAAGCCGTCGTCGAGCGACTTGAAATCAAGCAAGATCTCTACCGCAAGATTGACGAAGTACGGAAAGCCGGCTCCATTGTTTCTTCGAATACTTCCACGATTCCAATCGCTCTGCTCGTCGAGGATATGCCGGAAACGTTTCGCGCCGAATTCGCGATTACGCACTACTTCAACCCGGTCCGTTACATGCATTTGCTCGAGATTGTGAAGGGTGACAGCACACGACCTGAAGTCATTGACGCGCTGATTCATTTTAATGACGTCCGCATGGGCAAGGGCATCGTCGTCTGCAACGATACGCCCGGTTTCCTGGGCAATCGTGTTGGCGTATTCGCCATCCAGACAGCGTTACATACTGCGTTCAGGATGGGGATTAAGCCTGAACAGGCCGACGCTGTCTTCGGCAGGCCGATGGGCATCCCCAAGACCGGTGTTTTCGGCCTGTACGATCTGATCGGCATCGACCTGATGAGCGATGTAGCCAGGAGCCTGGTGTCCATTCTTCCGGAGCAGGACGTGTTTCACGACGTCGCGGCGGAAATACCCGTCATGCAACGCATGATTGCGGCAGGTCATACCGGCAACAAAAGTGACAACGGTGGTTTCTACCGAATATCGGATGCAGGTACCGGCACGCGCAGGGAAACGCTGGATTTCGCGACCTTTCATTACCGCGAGTACGTGGCAGAAAAACCAGCGGTCGCTGCCGCAGCTGAAGCGGCCACGGACTTCACACTGCTGCTTGATGACGACGGAGAGCTTGGTCAGTACGCCTGGAAAATCCTGTCAAGCACGCTGTGTTATGCAGCCGAGCTGATTCCGGATGTAAACGAGTCCCTTGTCGCGGTCGATGACGCAATGAAGCTCGGCTACAACTGGATCCAGGGCCCGTTCGAAATGATCGATGCTATTGGCGTCGATCGCTTCCTATTCAGGCTTGAGGAGAGCAAACGCGATGTCCCTGAAGTCCTCAAAACTGCGGCGGGCAAACAATTCTATCGCGTCGCAGAGGGCAGGCTCGAATACCTTCTCGCAGACGGCAGCTATCGGGAGGTCAATCGGGGCCCGGGCATCCGTCGATTCAGCGAAGAGCGCCGTAAACTTGCGCCGGTTCTGGAGAACGAGGTAGCCAGCTATTTCACGCTGGATCAGGGTGTCGGATTGATCGAGTTCCACTCAAAAGCCAATACGCTCGATGACGATTCAATGTTGCTCATCGCCGATGCTACGAAACACGCAGCACAACACTGCAAGGCGTTACTGATTCACAACGACGCCCAGCATTTTTCGTGCGGCGTCAATCTTGACGGCGTGTTGCAACGAATCGTAGGTCAAGACTGGGACGGAATTGATCGTTTCCTTAAACACTTCCAGCAAACGGTGCTCGCACTAAAGCTCGCGCCAATTCCCGTCGTGTCAGCACCATCCGGCCTGTCACTGGGCGGTGGTTTTGAAGTCATACTGCACTCCGACAAGGTAATCTTCCATGCGAACTCTGTGACGGGTCTGGTGGAACCCCTGGTTGGCGTCGTTCCGGGCGGCGGCGGCGTCAAGGAAATGCTCTACCGGTGGTCGACGCTGAAGGGCGATACAAAAAAAGGCGCGTGGGAGGCGTTTATGAGTATCGGCTACGGCAGGACTGCCAGATCACCGCTGGAGGCGGAGCCCCTGGGTATGTTTCGCCCCGGGGTGGACCAGTTCGTCATGAATCGCGATCGATTGCTCGATACGGCAATAGACGCCGCGCTCGAGATGGCGCCCTCTTATCAGCCTGTAGCACGCAAGCCAATCAGGATGGCTGGAAGAGAGACGCGGCAGGAGATGATCGAGTGGCTCGAGGCCGCGCACAGAAAAGGTCATCTCACGCCACACGATGTCGCAACCGGCACTCAAGTCGCGATGATTGTCACGGGCGGCGATGTCGATGCCGACACGATCTTCAGCGAGGACGATATTTTCGCGCTCGAAAGAAAGGCATTCGTAACCCTGGCGAAAACTGCCGAGACCCGGGCACGCATTGAGCACATGCTGGCCACTGGCAGTCCGCTACGCAACTGACTGGCGCTTGTTACGAGAGAAGTTCTGCCGGGATTTTTTTCTGCGCGGGAAACCAGGGCCATTTGCAAACCGTGGCCGTCCGTTCTCCTGTCGGCGAAATAAGGGCCAGGTTCTTTCCTGACCCGGCGTGTCGCGTTGGCACGTTCGCGAATCCGATATTCCGTTCGAGACGCGGAGAATATATGCATCGAGTTAAATGCCCCACGATTTCCTGACCGAGTTTCACTTTCCAGAATTCAGTGTTCGTATGTGTAATCGGGTCCCCGTCGATTTCGACACCAACGAAGCGTCGTTCGACACCGTTTGCTTTGATCTCTTGCAGCGCGGTCTTGCCGATGAAGTCACCGCACTGGTCGAAATCGATAAACGCGTCGAAACCGAAGACAAACGGATTGTCGTCCCTCGAAATGTCAGAGAAATAGGACAACAGACCGCCTTCGATACTCCGAATAGTCGATGGCGTGATGGGTGCGATGTTAAATTCACGACCGGCCTCCATCACGGTCTCCCAAAGCGTGTCCCCGAACCTTCGGTCACGCAGATAGATTTCATAACCAAGTTCGCCGCTCCATCCGGTCCTCGAGATAATCAACGGGATACCGTCGAGCTCGACTTCGGCCAGCCAGTAGTACTTCAGTTCGAGTGCGACGTTGCCAAACAGTTGTTTCGCAACCTGTGGGGACTTCGGTCCCTGCAGTTGCAGCGGAGAAACGTCGGGTTCAAACACGTTGACATCCATGCCGCTGTTAACCGCGACTCCGAGCACCCACACGAGCACGTCACCATCGCCTGGCGATAGCCAGAACCGATCTTCGCCAACCCGCAGCAGGATGGCATCGTTAATGATTCCACCTGCCGCGTCGGTGAGCAGCATGTACTGGCATTGGCCTACCTTGCAGCGGGACATGTCGCGTGGCGTGAGAAACTGCACAAGGTCGAATGCATCCGGGCCGCTGATTTCGATCTGTCTTTGACATGCCACATCCCACAGGGTGACATCGTTGACGAGACTCCAGTATTCGGCCTCCGGCCCGGCATACAAGGTCGGCATGTACATGTGATTGTAAATGGTGAACGCTCGCGCCCCGTGGCGCAGCGTCGCGTCGAAATAGGGCGATTTTCGGACCCGCGGACCGATCGTTATGTAGGGCAGTTCGAGCCCATCAGTCATTCCTGAATTCCCCGGGCGGTGTCGTATTGTGAATTGATTTGAGATCGCATGCTGCCGTTTCCTCAGGTGACCTGCCAGTGAGTTTTCACATGGCGAAATCAAGCTATCGGCGCAGCCCTCCCAGGTCAATTGATTTTAACCAGGGGCTGGCCCTGCTGTGACACTGCTCTGCTGCTGATAACATGGTGACAATGGTTCTCTTCTCCAATAAATCGCGCCCGTATCATCTGGGCACCTACCCCCTCGAGCGACTGGCGCGCGACCCGGATATTGTTGCCGTCGAACTCGCACGCAAGCGGGTCAGGCGTCAAACGCCGAAGCGTTCGGTGGATGAAGGATTTAACGCAACGCTCGAGAAGTATCGCCGCATATTTCATTCTCTGCGAGACGACCAGCCGGCCGCCGCGACAGCGCCGGTACCGGACGACCCGCAGCGCCGCATGATCGACTTAAAGGGTTCGGCGTATTTTCTCAATGCCAGCCAGGTTGGTATTTGTAAGCTGAGCGAATCGTGCTGGCTTGACGGCACGGTGCCACTTCGTCACACGCATGCCGTTGTCGTCCTGGTGAAACACGGCCGGATGCCGGAAAACGGTACGTTGGCAAATGCCTGGGTCGAAGACTGCATCACTCAGGCTGCGTCTTTGCGCGCTTACGAAATTGCGATCAGTATCGCGAACCACGTGCAGCAAATGGGGTTTTCGGCAGTGGCTCATGATGCGGTGAACGGCGATCTGGATCTTGCCCGCCTGGTCGTGCTGGCCGGACTTGGCGTCCGCTCCGGCGAACGGGTATTGAACCCCTACCTCGATGGCGACTATGCGGTCGCCGCGATTTCAATCGACTATGACCTCGCCATCGATCAGCCGCTGCAGGCGAACACGCTGAAGAATGCGAGGGGCATTGCATACTGGCTGGGTTATGGCGGTTGCACATCCGGACTCGAGCGCTGGCGTCGACAACGCCGACCGACGCATTTCTCCAAGTTTGCCATGGAGACTGTCGACCGGGTCGATCGGCCGACAACACTGATCATCGATGACGAGGTGCCGCGGGTACCCAAACGTGCTTCATTTTTTGAGCGCCCCGTGCACGGCGACCTCGGGAAGAAGACCCAGCACGAGCGTACCCGCTTCGCATTCAAACACCCGCTCGCCAAGGCGATGACCGATCAGATTGGTGCAATGGTGGCCCACCAGGATGGCGCGGTCGGGGAGTCCATGTCCGCAAGCTGTGCGGATGCTGCAGAGAATACCCGTGCACTCAAGACATTGTCGTATTTCCTCGGCGCCGAGCTGACGGGCGTCTGCGAAATACCGGACTATGCCTGGTACTCGCATGATGGCAACGGTGAGCCTGTTGCATGTCATCACAGGTATGCGGTCGTCATGCTGATCGATCAGGAATACG
>JBPCYD010000207.1:0-4424 GCA_051007895.1 Woeseiaceae bacterium | reverse complement strand
GCATCAAGCGCTGCCGCTTCATCCAGGTCGGCCGGCGTCACGACACCCCCCAGCAATACGACCGGGCTATCAATTCCAGCCATGCGCAACTCTTTTAGTTCAGAAAGGCGCGCAACGGCAAGACAGTCGGCATCCGACAAAGCCTCCGCCGCCTTTGTCAGGCCATGGCCATATGCGTTGCCTTTGACGACGGCCATCGTACGAGCCTGCGGTGCAAACGACTTGATGAGCTGGAAGTTTTTTCGGATCGCGCCAAGATTAATTTGTGCGCGAGCGCTCGCGGTCACTGAAAAGACTCTTCCGCGTAAGAATCCGGAACCCAGTTTTCGAACTTGGTGAAGCGACCTACAAAAGTAAGGGGGAATTCACCTATCGGACCATTTCTCTGTTTGGCGATACTGATATCTGCGATTCCTTTCCGCGGCGTTTCGGGTTTGTACACCTCTTCGCGGTAGATGAAGATAATGAGATCGGCGTCCTGTTCGATCGCGCCCGATTCACGAAGATCGGACATCACCGGTCGTTTATCCTGTCGCTGTTCGACACTTCGATTCAACTGCGACAATGCAATGATCGGCACGCTCAGCTCCTTCGCAAGTGATTTCAATGACCTGGAAATTTCAGATATTTCAGTTGCACGATTCTCGGTGTTGCCATGCACCTGCATGAGTTGCAAATAGTCGAGCACAATCAGACCCAGATTTGACTCGCGCTTGAGTCGTCGGGCACGGGCGCGTATTTCTGTTGGCGACAATCCGGGCGAATCGTCGATAAAAATGGGCGCGTCAGACATCAGTTGCACCGCGGTGTTGATGCGTGACCAGTCTTCATCGGGAAACTTGCCGGTTCTGAGATGCGTCTGGTCAACCCTGCCAAGTGATGAAATCATGCGGAATGCTAACTGTTGCGACGGCATTTCCATGGAAAACACAGCCGTTGGAATTCGCGCCCCGATAGCAGCGTTCTCTGCAATGTTAATGGCCAGCGTGGTCTTGCCCATGGACGGGCGACCGGCGACGATGATCAGATCTCCAGGCTGCAATCCCGCGGTCAGCTTATCGAACTCGTTAAAACCTGTCGGAATTCCGGTGATGTCGCCACCGGACTGATGAAGCAAATCGATCCGATCTACAGCCTCCGGCAGTATCTGCTTCAGTGATTTGAAACCCGCCTTGCCGCGAGACCCTTTTTCGGCAATTTCAAATACGAGTCGCTCCGCCTCGTCCACGAGCTCGGACGCCGTCCTGCCATCACCCGTATAAGCATTGCCGCTGATTTCGTTGCCTGCCGATATCAACGAGCGCAGCGTCGAGCGCTCCCGCAAAATCTTCGCATAGGCCCTGACGTTCGCTGCACCGGGCGTTTCATTGGTCAGGGTGGCCAGGTACTCGAGGCCACCTGCGGCATCCAGCTCGCTACGATTGCCGAGAAATTCCGACACGGTCACGACGTCACAGGGATGGCCGTCTTCTGCAAGATCGGTAATAGCCTTGAAAATGAGTTGATGATCTTTGCGATAGAAATCGTGCGCAACGACCAGGTCGGCAACTTTGTCCCAGGCTTCATTGTCCTGCATGAGGCCGCCAATCAGCGACTGCTCTGCCTCAATGGAATTCGGTGGCACCTTCAGGCGGCGTTCTGCCGCGTCAATCGGAATTCCGTCGTCCAGTGCTCGAACCATAGGGACCTGTCTCTCCGGACATTTAGTAAGCAGGCGGCCGGGCAGCCGCCTGCCTTAAAATTACAGTGCGCCTTTCCAGGCACGGCCGCTAACCGTACCACAGATAGATTGGCTTATTCTTCGGGAACAACCTTGAGGTTGATGTCGACATTGACGTCGGTGTGCAGATGCAGGCCAACGCTAAAGTCTCCCACTTCGTGGATGGGTCCGTCAGGCATACGCACTTCAGACCGGGCGACTTCGACACCTACTTTGTCGAAGGCTTCCGCGATGTCGATTGGTCCTACCGAACCAAATAGTTTTCCCTCGGCGCCTACGTTCGCCGGAATGATGAGATCCATGCCATCGAGCAGTTTGGCGCGATCCTTGGCACTGGCCAGTTCTGCCGCCGCGGCCTTTTCCAGGTCGGCCCTGCGCGCTTCGAACTCAGCCATGTTCTGCTGCGTCGCCAGCGCCGCTTTACCCTTTGGCAACAGGTAATTGCGACCATAGCCCGGCTTGACATTGACCAGGTCGCCGATCTCTCCGAGGTTTTCAACTTTGTCGAGCAATATAACGTTCATATTCTAAGACCCTGTTTACACATTGTGCGTTCCACCGCGACCCGGCAGCCTTTTCAGGCCTGCCCTGCTGCGCGTCGAGCACGAAAATTAAACCACGCATCCATATATCCCAATATGGCGAGCGCGATAACCAACAACCCGTTTAGAACCGGCACCAGCAAAAAAGCATAAGTGGCTATGACCACAAATAGCGGCAACAACTTTTCGTTGAGCAGCCAATGCATAATCGCCAGTCCCTGCAACCAAAAAACCACAAATACGACAAACGCTACGTTTTGCAGCCAGGTTGCGCCGGTCACGACGGCAATCACCGACGTCACCGCCATTATTGCAGCCAGCACGCGCCCGTAATTAAGGTCGCAGAACCGGCCGTAAATCGCCTTTTTCTCGGGCAGCAACTGAAACAGTCCGTACCCGAGCAGTAACACTAAAATCAACCATGTCCAGATCGTGAACACCGCCATCATGGTCATCTGCGGCACGATCGTTGCTGAATGTTCCAGCAGCTGGTCGGCATATTCCGGCTGACCATTGTCACGCACCAGCGTCGTCCACTGCGTCAGCATTTCAGCCCAGAATGCCGCCGGGTCGCCAAGCACCACGAAAAATGTCAGCACCCCGACAATTGCCATGATGACAGTGACCTGCAACGTCAATGTCAGTGACTTCAGTTGTCGAGCCAGGGCCGCAAGCGATGCTGCCGGTGCCCAGATCACAACTGCTGTTGCCACAATCTGCACTGCCGATGCCTCTAGCATTACCGCCAGTGCAGTCAGCACCGTGGCAGCGCCGATGCCCTGGATCGCTGCAAGGCTAGCGCCATTGGCAAGCACGAGATATGCCATCGCCAGTCCGCCAACGACCGGACCCAAACCGCTGGTTGCCGGTGTCATCATCGGCAGGATCAGCGACAAGACCAATCCAAGACCACCGTTAAGTGGTCGGGCAACGAGCCATGCGGCTAGCGGCTGCATGTCCTTTGCCCGGCTTTAGCAGGAATCAATGGCGATCGGTGTACGGTAGCAGCGCAAGATAACGTGCACGCTTGACTGCCGTGGACAACTGGCGTTGATAGTGCGCTTTTGTGCCGGTAATCCGACTGGGAACAATTTTTCCCGTTTCAGTCACGTACGCCTTAAGCAGATTGAGATCTTTGTAATCGATCTCTTTGATTCCTTCGGCCGTGAAGCGGCAATACTTACGTCTGCGTGAATATCGACTCATTTCTTACCCCTCCGTCAGGCGCTCTCAGCTTTCGCCGCTGGCTCAGCTGATTGTTCCGTAGATTCCGTTTTCTGTTCAGTGGCGGCTGCAGGTTCCGGTGATGCCGCAGACTCTGCCGCAGCCGGTGCACCCTCCGCAGGCGCCGCTTTTTCAGGCTTGGCATCGGCCAGCATGGCAGACTCTGCCGCTGCCTTTGCGTCACGACGACGCTGAGATTCTTTCTCACGCGCTTTCTCTTCCTCGACGGCTACCGCCATGTGAGAAGGCTCGGTAATCGCTTCTTTACGACTGATTACCAAATGCCGGAGTACCGCGTCGTTGAATTTGAAGGCAGCCGTAATTTCTTTGACGGCGTCGTGATTGCTCTCGACGTTCATCAGGACGTAGTGGGCCTTGTGAACCTTGTTGATCGGGTGCGCGAGCTGACGTCGTCCCCAGTCTTCGGTGCGATGAATAGTGCCGCCGGAATCGGTGACCAGCCCCTGGTATTTTTCAACCATGGCAGGTACCTGTTCGCTCTGATCCGGATGGACCAGGAATACGATTTCATAATGTCTCATTGTCTTACCTTTTGGGTGAAATCTCATCGGCGGCTCTGAATATCGAGCAACCTCAAGGATTACAGCTTCCCGGAAAAACCGGTGAAGCAAGGGATTTTCCCGCCTTTTCGACGGGGAGGCGCATGCTAACGGAGCATCGGCTGCTAATCAAGCTGGAATCGCGGCTGAAGCCGCTCCTACGGGTGAAAATTCGGCGGGAAATGTCGAGGCTAAAACCGCTCCCACGGATAAACTAGAGTTGGGTTTGGGAGAGATATCGCGGCTAAAGCCGCTCCTACGGCTGGGTTTGGGGGAAATATCGCGGCTGAAGCCGCTCCCACGGCTGGGTTTGGGGGAAATATCGCGGCTGGGATTGGGGGAAATATCGCGGCTGGGCTGGGGGGGAAACATCGCGGC
>JBPCYD010000206.1:0-8994 GCA_051007895.1 Woeseiaceae bacterium | reverse complement strand
GAATCGTTGAAATATGCCGGGACGGTAACCACAGCCTCCGTGACATCCTCACCGAGGTAATCCTCGGCGGTCTTTTTCATTTTCATCAGGACGCGAGCGGAGATCTCGGGAGGCGCCATGGCTTTGCCATTGGCCTCCACCCATGCATCACCGTTATCGGCGCCCAGGATCTTGTAAGGAACCATGTCGATATCGCGCTGCACGACATCATCTTCGAAACGACGCCCGATCAGGCGCTTGACCGCGTGCAGCGTATTGCTAGGATTTGTGACCGCCTGGCGTTTGGCCGCCTGGCCAACCAGAACCTCACCATCCTTGCTAAATGCGACGATAGAAGGCGTTGTCCGGTCTCCCTCGCTGTTCTCGATCACGCGGGGCTTGTCCCCCTCCATGACAGCGACGCAGGAGTTGGTGGTACCCAGGTCGATACCAATAACTTTACCCATGATATAAGTACTCCAATTCTAGTTAAATTCAAACTAGCCAGTAAGTGGGGCCAGCAAATAGCGATTCAAGCGAGATCGCGAGCATTTTTGCGACTAATTTACTGCGGCTCCGAGGCGACCACGACGCGGGCAGGCCGTAACAGGCGGCCATTGAGTGCGTAGCCCTTCTGAAATACGGTCAGAACCGTGCCGGCCTCTGCTTCAGCCGACGGCTGCATCGTCATGGCCTCGTGCACGGCCGGGTCAAACGGCTCACCATGCGGATCCAGCTCTTCGACATCAAATCGAGTCAACACAGACCGCAGTAATTTCAAGGTCGCCTCGCTGCCCTCCTTCATGCTCTCTACGCTGACATCATCGTCTGTGCCCAGTGCCATTTCGAGACTGTCACACACCGCCAGAAGCTCCGTGGCGAAACGCTCGAGTGCAAATTTATGGGCTTTTTCGACATCCCGTGCGGCACGCTTGCGGACGTTTTCCATTTCCGCGGCAGTTCGCAGATACTTGTCCCAATTCTCATCTGCTTGCGCCTGCAGCGCCTGTAACTCGTCGATATCGGCCTGCGGCTCATCCACATCGTCAGCTGCAGCATCCGCGACGATTTCTTCATCGTCACGCTCTGGCTCTGAATTCATTCCTGTGCTCCGAAAAATTAATGCTGTTCCAGCCACTCGCCCGGCTGGATTTAAGAATGCGGGAATTGTGGGACTCCGCCAGCAAATATCAAGGGTTTATCTGAATATATCGTCCCGGAACGGACGAAACGCGCTTCTAACCCGGCGATTTGAGCGCTGACTCCAGCAATCTGGCGGTAATGTCGACGATAGGCACCACCCGGTCGTAGGCCATGCGCGTCGGCCCGATTACGCCCAAAACGCCAACATGGTCAGCGTCAAGGTGGTATGGCGCGGTAACAATGCTGCAATCATCGAGAATCTGGTACCCGGATTCATTGCCTATAAACACCTGTACGCCGTCGGCATCAATGCTCTTGTCCAGCAGGGTGAGCATGAAGCGCTTCCGCGAAAACGTATCAAACAGCCTGCGCAGTGTCTCCACGTCGGACATTTCGGCGAAGTCCATCAGCTTCGTTTCACCGGACAGAACAAATTCCTCTTTCGGCTCGGCGGCATCTTTCATCGCCGACTGGGCAACGGAAATAATATCGAGCATGGCCTGGTTCATGGTGTCGCGAGTTTCCTCAAGATCTTCAATCAACCCTTTGCGAATTTGCTCCAGATCGACGCCAACATAGTTGGTATTGATGAAGTTGGCGGCGCGCTGCAACTCATCGCGTGTATGTGGCTTTTCTGTATGGAGGACGCGGTTTTGAACTTCGCGATCATTAATCACAAGAATAGCCAGTACGCGATTCTCTGAAAGTGACAGAAACTCGATTTGCCTGAGCACGGCACGCTGTCCTTTTGGGACAGTAACCACGCCCGCCAGGCTGGTCACCTCAGACAACATGCCTGAGACAGCATCGAGCAACGAGCCAGGGTTGTCTGCCTGTTCCACCAGTTGCGTTTTTAGCCGGTCGATTTCAGCCTGCTTCGGCGTTTTGTAACGGATTAACGAATCGACGAACAGGCGGTATCCCTGCGCAGTCGGGACTCTGCCGGCAGACGTGTGCGGCGCCGCTATCAGTCCCAGTTCTTCCAGGTCAGACATAACATTCCGAATCGTAGCGGGGCTCAATTCGATTCCGGAATTGCGTGCCAGCGTCCTGCTGCCAACCGGCTGGCCATCCTGAATAAAGCGCTGGATCAGCACTTTCAGCAATTGCTGGGCTCGTTCGTTAGGGAGCTTAGAAACGGATTCCGTTGACATTCGCACAGTTACGAGAAATGGGCATACAACACGGTATGGTACGGTGAAACAAAAAGCTAGCAACGGGTTGGCGAAGGGTCAAGGGTTTGTAACAATCGCAACTCGTGCACGACTGACCCCGCACCAAAACACAATTTTGTTGAGAATCCAGGCTCGGTATGAAAGATCAATTCAGAAAGGTTGCACTGGTCGGGCTCTATGCCGATGCGCGTGTTGCCGAACCGATGCGATTGATAGCGGAACACCTTTCCAAAGCGGGCATTGACGTGATGGCCGAGGCGGAACATGCAGATAGCCTGGCCGCCAGGGCAGTCGACGTGGACACACTGACAGGTCAGGCCGACCTGATTATTGCTGTTGGTGGCGACGGCACGATGCTGCACGCGGCGTCAATGACGAAGGACGTAGAGGTACCGTTGCTGGGCGTCAATCGCGGGCGTCTAGGTTTCCTTTCCGATGTGTCTCCGGATGAGATGCTGCAAAGTCTCGACCAGATATTTAGTGGCAATTTTTCGATGGAGTCCCGCCTCCGACTCAACGCAACTATCGTCAGGCAAGAGGCGGACGACGACGTCGAGCTTGCACTCAATGATGTGGTGCTGCAGCGCAGGGATACCGGGAGAATTCTTGATTTCGAGACACGCATAAACGGTCATTATGTCAACACGCATATGGCTGATGGCCTTATCGTGGCGACACCGACCGGATCAACCGCCTATGCCTTGAGTTGCGGTGGACCGATTATCGAACCGCAGCTCGCCGCCGTCGTCGTCGTGCCAATTTGCCCGCACACGTTAAGTGACCGACCTGTCGTCATTCCGGCAGACCAGGATATCGAGGTTACGCTGCTGCCACGTGACGGCACTGCAGCAGAAATAAGCGTTGACGGACATTCGATGGGGGCATTCAACACCGGCGACACACTGCGTATCAAAGCTGCCAGTCACCCTGCCAGGCTCATTCATCCCCCGGGTTACGACTATTACGAAATACTTCGTTCGAAACTTCACTGGGGCCGGGACAGCCGCATACGAAACATTGGGAGCGAAGATTAAGTGCTGACGAGTATCCAGGTCAGAAATTTTGCCATTATCGATGCGGTCGAGATTGAATTCTCCGCCGGGATGACGGTACTGACCGGCGAGACGGGTGCCGGAAAATCTATCCTGGTTGACGCCTTGGGGCTCGTTCTCGGAGAACGAGGTAGCAGCGGGCTCGTACGCACCGGTGCGAAACGGGCTGAATTCACGGCTGAATTCGATCTGGCAAATCTGCCGGCTGCACGAACGTGGCTCGAGGAACAGATGCTCGACCAGGATGACGAGTGCAATCTGCGTCGCGTCATCGGCGCCGACGGTCGCTCGCGAGCATTTATCAACGGCAACAGTGTGCCCTTGCAGAGCCTTAAAACCCTGGGCGAAATGCTCCTGGATATTCATGGCCAGCATTTTCACCAGTCTCTTGCGCGTCGCGATGTACAGCGAAATGTACTCGATTATTTTGGAGGATTGGTCGATTTGTCCGCTGCGACCGGCAAGGCTTTCGACGAGTGGAACCAGCTTGCGGAACAACTGCAGGCACTGGAGTCTGCGGACAATGATCGCAGCTCGCGGCTGGAGCTCCTGCGTTTCCAGATTGGCGAAATGGACACCCTGGATTTGCAACCGGGTGAATACGAAACGCTGTCGCATGAACGCGCCAAATTGCAGAACAGCGGAAAACTGGCAGAAGGCGTGAGTCTCACATTGCAACGACTTTATGATGCCGACGAGGGCAACGCACAGTCCCTGCTGGCAGATGCGACACAAACCATAGAGACCCTCGCCGGGATGGATGCCGGCCTTGCGTCGACGTTGAGTATTCTCGAGGAAGCGACAATCCATGTATCCGAGGCGGCCGACAGCCTGCGCCGTTATGGCGACTCGCTGGACATGGACCCTGCCCGGCAAAACTGGGTCGAGGAACGGCTCGACGGCATCATTAATATCGCCCGTAAACACAAGATCGAGCCGGCAGAGATATATGACCTGCACAGTCGGCTGAGCAAACAGCTTGATGATCTCCTGCACGTAGAAGAACGTGGCGTGGAACTGCGACAGGCTGTTCTGGCGGCAGAAAAAAAGTTCGGCAAGTCGGCCGGCAAATTATCGTCCGGTCGCAAGAAAGCTGCCGGGGCCTTTTCTGCGGCGGTAACATCTGCCATGTCAGGACTAGGCATGCCCGGTGGCGTTTTCGAAGTCAGTATAGAACCGCGCGATATAGGTGAGGCGCGGGCGAGCGGCCTCGATGTTGTCGAATACGTGATTAGCGCCAATCCCGGCCAGAAACCCATGCCGTTATCCAAAGTCGCCTCAGGTGGCGAATTGTCGCGCATGAGCCTTGCCATTCAGGTGATCGCAAGCGATGGCAGTGCAATTCCCACCATGGTGTTCGACGAAGTCGATAGCGGCGTCGGCGGCGGCGTGGCGGAAATGGTGGGCCTGCGATTGCGGGAAATTGGCCAGTCCCGGCAGGTGCTCTGCGTGACCCATCTGCCGCAGGTTGCGAGCCTCGGCGACAATCATTTTCGAATTGTGAAACTCACGGACGGCACCACAACGAAAACCGCCATTGCAGAATTATCCGAGGACGAACGGGTCGAGGAAATTGCACGCATGCTGGGAGGCGTCGAGATAACCCAACGTACGCGCGACCATGCGGCCGAAATGCTGGATCTTGATCGGCTGGGCCGGCCCCAGGGCAAAACCGCCTGAACACCGGGGCCTTTGATTCAGGAGGCGTCGTTGTCCTTTTTTAAGGGTCGCACGTACAACACCAGGTTGTGGTCGACGAGTTCGTAGCCGTACTCAGTGGCAATATTGTGCTGGATCTTTTCAATCTCATCATTGAGGAACTCGACGACGTCGCCAGTTTCAATGCAAACCATATGGTCATGATGATCGCCACTATCTAATTCGAAAACGGAATGGCCACCTTCGAAATTATGGCGCATGACGAGACCAGCTGCCTCAAATTGAGTGAGGACCCTGTAGACAGTCGCCAGGCCGATATCTTCACCCGTATCGAGCAATTCCCGATAAATATCCTCCGCACTCAGATGTCGAAGCGCGTTGGTTTCGAGAATTTCCAGAATTTTCAATCTCGGTAGCGTGACTTTCAGTCCGGCCTTACGCAATTCCTGACGCTGTAACATCTTCTAACTCTCTCTGCCGTTGGATAAAGAATATGCGGCGGCTACCGCGGCGCGTGACAAGACGGTATCATGCGCCGCTATTATGACCCAGTTACAGCAGTGGCTCCACTGAGTTCACCGCGCGATCTTCAAAAACCGCACGAATCACACAATTCACTGTCAATCCTAAATCATGCGAAAAAGCCTGCTCCTAATCGTGTTTATGACAGCAAGCGTCCTGGCAAGCGGCTGCGTGTACCAGGCTGCACTGTCCCAGGGGAATCTGCTCGACCAGGAGGATGTCGACCAGGTTGAAATCGGCATGACGCGCGGGCAGATTCGCTTTCTTCTTGGAACGCCAATGATTGATGACCCGTTTCATGATGATCGCTGGGACTACATATACTTTTTGCGGGTCGGGCGAGAAAAAGCAGCGTTCAAACGCTGGGTCTCTATTATGTTTGACGACGACAATGTCGTTGAAATTCGCAAAGACCAGGAATTAAGCGAAGATCTTTAGGGTTTGAGACTGCGCAGGCCTGATCCGCCCATATATTGCCCGTCTGTAGCCAGGTCGCGCCGCGCATCGCGGGGATCATTTTCGAGGGGCCGCAAGATCTCGATTCGATCACCATCCCGCACCTTTCTATCGTACGGCACCACCTTTCCCCAAACTGCGATCGACAGTGATTCGATATCGTCATGAGGAAAGCTACCGGGGATGCCGGATAGCCTTACAGCCTCACCGCACGTTGCCCCCTGCCTGACATGAATTTCGACCAGGCGCTGGCGGTCAGCAGTACCGTAGACGACCTCCACTCGACGCGCGGTCTCATCACTCATTTTGGTTGGCGCTTTCTGAATACACATTGGCAGCACGCTCTGTAAAGGCGTCCACCAGGGAATTACAGGTTTGCTCGAAAAACGGTCCGAACATCATATCGACCATACGGCTGTTGAACTCGAACTGAAGCTCCAATGCGATTTTACAGCCCTCATTGCCCAGCTCAGTGAATCGCCAACCGCCTTCCAAGGTCTTGAACGGCCCCCCCAGCAGTGCAAGGTCGATAGACTCGTATTCCTTGCGCGTATTGCGAGTCGTAAAGGATTTGGTAATGGATCCCTGCTGCAATTCGACCATTGCATCTAGAGTCGCGCCATCCCGCGACAAAATTTCTGAATGATTGCACCAGGGTAGAAATTCAGAATACGCATCAACGTTGTCGACGAGCTCGAACATTTGTTTAGACGAGTAAGGAACGAGTGCAGATCGATTTACAGTACGCATAGATGGTTTGAGGGTAGTTCGCGTCCAGGACAAAACAGACAAGCTGAATATCGCAGAAAGACCAAAGTCGCAGTTGGACCCTCATTGGATCAAAATGAGTGGCAAACGACAAACGTGGACCAGCAACCTGTCTTATAATCGCCGCCCATCCGAAACAGTCGCCAGACATACCGTCCCGTGAGCAAAGACAAGAAAGCAGCACCGGCAAAAATTGCCGTCAACAAGAAGGCGCGCCATGACTTCTTTATTGAAGATTCGATTGAAGCGGGTGTCGCCTTGCAGGGATGGGAGGTGAAAAGCCTCAGGGAGGGCCGTGTCCAGATCACAGAGGGTTATGTCAACCTGCGCGGCGGCGAGGCCTGGCTGTTCGGCGCACACATCACACCGCTCGGCACCGCCTCCACTCATATTCGCCCGGACCCGACTCGAACCCGAAAACTGCTACTACACAGGCATGAACTGGACCGCCTGGTTGGCGCCGTCGAACGCAAGGGATATACCCTGGTTCCGCTCAATCTTCACTGGAGCAAAGGTCGCGTAAAACTGGATATCGGACTGGCGAAAGGCAAGAAGATGCATGACAAACGTGCAACCAAAAAGGAACAGGACTGGAAGCGCGAACAGGGTCGCATTTTAAAGTCATTAAATAAATAAAAACAATAAATTATAATGTTTTATTAATGTGACTTCTTAGTATAAGTCGGACCCAACAATGACCTGTCACCTCCGCGCCCATTGCCAGCAATGTTGCCTGGTGGATTGTTTTTTCGAAGACTGCCTCTACACTGGTAGTGTCGTAACGAATATCCGGGGGCGAATTGGATTCGACGTGGGTTGCAAAGCTCCGGGTGCATGCCGAGGGACAGATCACCTCGTAAAACCAGCTGTAAACCTTATAGTTGCCAACGACGACAACTACGCGCTAGCTGCTTAAAAACCAGTCTTAGCGTCTTCTGCCCGGCTCGTGCTTGTGCGGCTGGATCCCAGGAGTCACTGACACAAGACCGCGGCAAAGGCATGTTCAGGGCCTGAACCGTTAAATCCTTACTGAGCTGGTTACAGGTTTTCCCTGCCCGTCGGGTAGCCCGTAATGAGATCAAAGACGGAATAAGCATGTAGAGCTCGTAGTGGAGGGCTTGCGGACGCGGGTTCGATCCCCGCCGCCTCCACCAACAAACCAGGCCCCGCTCTGCGGGGCCTATTTTGTTGATGCGCCGAAAACTGGGAAGAAAACTGGGGTCAGACCGCACTTTCACCACGGAATGCAGATTCGGCCAAGTCGCAAAACCGAGTTCAAACCGAGCAACAAACCAATTGTTTGGAAATGCGGTCTGACCCCTATTTTCGACCGAGTAGCAAGTGCTGTTCATTTTTGGCGGTTTTGTTGTCCAAGGTTGTCGGACAATGTATTGAAAACGACATAGATATCATTCGCGAGCTGCTCCGCCTCCTCTGCGAGCTTTTGTAGCCTTTCGAGAGTTATCTGTTTTTCGGGTCTGGCAAGCGGTGAAATGCTCAACTCGAAGTTGATGTCGTCCGCTCCCTTATAGAACGACAGATAAAGCGGGTTATGAGCGACTATATTTCGGTCTGAGCCAAGGCGTGATGCCTGATCGAGAAGTAGGCCTAGTTTCTCTACCAGACCGTTTGGCAAGTTTCTTTGAGGAAGAAGTTGACGAACTAACCTAATTCGACCGCTCAGTCTGCTATGTCCTATGGACTCGTAAATGCGCTCGGACGGGAGTTCAATGAGCAGCCGGCTTATAACTCGCTCTACTTCTCCGAAACGCAAAAGAAACCTTCCGACTCCGTTCTCCCATTCCGTTCGCAGGTTCTCGTTTGCAGGGTCTGAATCGCCTGACACGTATTCTTGAGCCTTCTACTTAATGTTTGTATGCAAAGTGGAGAATAACACCCCGTTCGGGTGCGCGAGATGTGGCCGGCCATCAAAAGTGTCTCAGCCCAGACCTGGAGAGACTGACCAGAAAACTGGGGTCAGACGGCACATTCACCACGGTTTGTAGATTCGGCCAAGTCGCGAAACCGAAGTCAAACCGAACAGCAAACCGAGCAACAGACCAATTGTTTGGAAGTGCGGTCTGACCCCTATTTTCCTTCTATTTTCCTTGGTTTGGGCCGCGTCAATGTCATCCCTTGTCTTGTATTTGGCTTCTACGATCTTCCTGGTGATTTCGAATGCGACAATCTCGGCGATCACAGCCCGGCCAATTGGCTCGTCGTGCTTATCCACCGGCTCT
>JBPCYD010000205.1:0-3899 GCA_051007895.1 Woeseiaceae bacterium | reverse complement strand
CGTATGGCGCACGACTATATTCGCGTTTACGAGAAGATCGTGAATGGGGATGTAAAATGAACGACAAACCTTTGGTGACCCGATATGAGCACAATCCGATCCTCACCAAGCACGACATCCCCTACCCTGTAGAGACGGTTCACAACGCAGGGGCGACCAGATTTGACGGCCAGTACATCCTTCTGTTCCGATCGCATTTACGAAACGGACGATCGATTATCGGTATTGCTCGCAGCCGTGACGGATTCAAGTTTCGAGCAGATCCGAAACCCTTCATCGTGCCATCTAGCGAGATTGAATTCGCAAAGCACGAAGAGTATGGCGTCGAGGACCCGCGTATTTGTAGGATCGGCGACGAGTACTATATAACTTACAGCGCATATTCTAGATTTGGCGTCCGCATCGGCCTTGCGAAAACGCGCGATTTCAAGACTGTTGAAAGAGTGTCGCTCATTAGCCAGGCGGACATGCGCAATGTCGTGATTTTCCCTGCCACGTTCGATGGGCGTTACGCCCGCCTGGATCGACCCCACTCGGAAATAAACACCTGGTGCATCTGGCTTTCCTGGTCGCCGGACTTGATTCACTGGGGAGAATCGGTTCCGGTGATCCAACCTGTTCCGTATCACTGGGACGAAATGAAAATAGGCCCCGGCGCGACACCAATAAAAACCAGGAAGGGATGGCTGAATATCTACCACGGCGTCTTCCCGACCATGGACGGTTCAGTGTACCGACTTGGCGTGGCGCTTCATGATCTTGATGACCCGGCCAAGGTACTCGGTGTTGCTGACGACTGGATATTGGCACCGGAGGACCCGTGGGAGCTGACGGGTTACGTCCACAATGTAGTCTTTACGTGCGGCGCAATCGCCGAGGACGATGGCACCATTAAGATTTACTGGGGCGGAGCAGACAGTGTCATGTGTGTAGGCGTTGCGAATACCGACGATCTTGTTGAACTTTGTTTGAAAAAATCTCGGCCACCAATATCCCGATAGAGGATTGCCAACATTGAACGTACCATCCTGTGGGCCTCTACCGGCGCTGGCATAAGATTCATTGAGATCAGGAGCGCTGAGGCGTCACCTTTTGACCAGAATCCTGCGCGGACCTCGCGTGAAGCAGAGCTTGTCTTGGGTCATCGTGTGTTCAATATTGTCGAAATTGTACGACGCGGCGAGGAGATGGGCATTCCAGTGGTTGCGCCGCTGGGATGGCCGGGTCGGGCAAATCCCGATCAATGGCGTTGCTTGATCCAAACGGTATCCGGGTAGAGCTCTAAGAATATTAGCGACTACTTACTTACGGCTTCGTTGTTATGGCCGCACTCTAATCAGAAGCGCTCCCGGCTTAGATCGGCCGGATCACTGGTTTCTCCTGAAAATGGCTGCAACCTGATTCGATAGCTGTATTCCTGTGCAGGCACGCGGAACTGGGGATGAATGACGGCACCCCAGGACGTATCGCCACCAACGCCCATCATTTTGTGATCCAGGTTTAGCGTCAGAAACGGCTTTTTGACCAGGTCGTAACTATGCCGATGCTTTGCCGGCACACCATCATCGAAATCAGCATGGTCAAACGGGTACACACTGGCGTTGACGGGCTGATCCCCAACCGCCAGCAGCCCGATGCCGTCACTATTGCTCAACGCGATCCAGCGCACGTCGGTCCTGTTACCAGTCTCCTGTGGGCGGATGTAATTGTAGAATTGTTCGTCCGAGCGACCCTTAAAGCGTGCAATTCGGGCACTATTCTTTCGATCTGCGTAACTCTCATGTGGACCTCTGCCAAACCACTCGACCTGGGTAAAGTCGTCGGGTATTTGCAGGTGCAGGCCGTAACGCGGCATATCGGGCAGATCAATGTCGCCCGGCGTGAAGCTGCTGGTAATAACAATTTCGCCATTGCCAAATACGTGGTAACGGATCTTCTGTAACGAATTGCCTACCGGCAGCCTGTGTACAACGTCGATAACCGCATCCCGGTCCGAGTGCTGTGCCGCTTCGACACGCAGGAGTTTTGCGTCCTGCATCGCGGACTTCCATGCACCGAGAAGACGGGGCATTTCCCAGCCGTAATCGTTATCTGTCGGCGCTCGCCAAAAATTGGGCTTAGGACCCGCCGTTATCAGGTCGACCCCGTGAAAGCGGTAGCTGGTAAGCTCGCCCGTCGCCAGGTCAAACGATGCCTCGAAATCTTCGGCTTCGCCTTTAAGGTAGAAAACGTCGTCCTCGGTCCAGCGCGTAATTTTGGCCGCTTTTTTTTCGCTAACAGCAGTTCGCGGGTGGTCGACCGGCATTTTGAACTGATCCCACGCAACAATGTGGCCGGCGGATATCAATTCCGAGTCCTCCGCCGTCCGGAAAGTCACGTTTAGAAAATACTCAGCGCCCGGAGTCGGCTCGAGCGCAGGCAACGGCAGAACAACGTCTTTCGATGCTGCGGCATCAATTTCCAGGTTGTCGATTACAGCCTTCGCGACCACGCCGTTGCCATTGTTGATGCTCCACTCCGCGGTAAACGCGGCCATATCCAGGAAATCCTGGCGGTTGGTTATCCTGACCATTCCGCCGGCGAGGTCTACCGCATCGACCTTGATCGGCTGGTAATTCTTCTTTACCTCCCAAATATGTGGGTTAGGCATTCGATTCGGATTCACTAACCCATTGATATTAAAATTAAAACCCGTGCGAACCTCTTCGTCGGGTGCCTCAAAATCGCCACCGAAGGCGAAATACTTCTGCCCGTTTCTAGTCGCAGCAATGCCCTGGTCGACCCAATCCCAGATAAACCCTCCCTGTAACGAGTCGCGGCTATAGATGAGGTCCCAATAAACGTCCAGATTACCAACGCTGTTGCCCATCGCATGGGCATACTCGCTCAGTATCAGCGGCCGACTCCGCTGTTCTGAAGCGTAGCTGTCAAGAATATATGGACGGGCATACATGGGCAGGAACACATCCGTGTGACCTCTGAGATCCGCCATTTCATAGACGACAGGGCGACCCGGATCTCGCTGTTTCGTCCATTTATAGAGTGCTTCAAAATTGCTGCCGTCGCCCGCCTCGTTGCCAAGTGACCACATGATGATGGACGCGTGGTTTTTGTCGCGTTCGACCATGCGCTGCATGCGATCCAGATGTGCGTCGTACCATTCCGGCTTCATTGCAAGCGTCTTATCCGGATCGTACCCGGTACCGTGTGATTCGATGAATGCCTCGTCGAGGACATAGATCCCGTATTCATCGGTCAATCGATACCATTCCGGATCGTTCGGGTAATGACTCGTACGTACGGCATTGATGTTGAATTGTTTCATCAACTGAATGTCGTTGAGCATCGACTCTTTTGACACTGCGCGACCTGTCACCGGGTCATGTTCATGACGATTCACGCCACGAACCGTGATTGGATTGCCGTTGATCATCAGTTGACCATTCTTGATCTCAGTGCTGCGAAATCCGACTTTGTGCGTTACCGAATGAGTGATTTGATTGTTGTCGTCATGGAGATTGATTCGAACGAGATAGAGATTGGGATCTTCTGCATTCCATTTCTCTGGGTCTCCGACGCGCTCACTGAATGTGACGGTCGATTCCGTACTACCCGATAATTCGTAGGCCTGCACAACCTGCCGAAACACGTCTTTACCGTCGGTATTTGTCAGGTGCAGTTCAATCAACCCGGTCTGAGCCTGGTCACCGGCATTGCGCAGAGAGATGTCCACAGCCAGCTCGGCATCTTCGTAACTCTCATCAAGATTGGTTCGAATGAAGAAGTCGCGAATATGCGTATTGGGCAGTGAATACATGAACACATCTCGATCCATGCCGCTAAGACGCCAGAAATCGACATCCTCGAGGTAACTCCCGTCACTCCATCGGTGCACTTCA
>JBPCYD010000204.1:0-29021 GCA_051007895.1 Woeseiaceae bacterium | reverse complement strand
CTGCACTTGATACAGAGCTGTGCGCCTTCCGGATACTCACTCTTCGAAAACGCATCTTGTTGTCTTGAGCTGTCTTCGAACTCGGCCCGCTTTTCGGCAATCAGCTTTTGCTGGCCTTCATCGAGTTCGGTTTTGGCCAATAAGCCAATTGAAATCAAATGCTTTTCCACGATATAGCCAAGCTCGGCAATAATTGATGGCATGAATTTGCCGCCCGGCTGCCAGTAGCCACCGCGGGGATCGAATACCGCCTTGAGCTCGTCGACCAGGAACGTAACATCGCCGCCTTTGCGAAACACGGCAGATATGATTCGCGTTAACGCGACAATCCACTGGTAGTGATCGAGGTTCTTCGAGTTGATGAAAATTTCGAAGGGTCTACGCTTCTCGTGCTCGGTGCCCTCGTTAAGTATGATGTCATTGATTGTGACGTACATCGCATGGTCCGAAACCGGCGTCTTGACTTTAAAAGTTGAGCCGACCAGCATCTCCGGCCGCTCAAGCTTCTCGTGCATACGGATGACTTCGGCACCACCCTCGGTCATCTCACGACGAAACTCCGGTCGCGGGGCATCTTCCTTCTTTTCATCGGGCTGATTGACTGCATACCCGACAATCTTTTTTTCAATTTTTAACCTGCTCACGCTTATCTACCTCAGTTTCCGCGCCGCTTCAGACCGGCTTTTCTCTTGCCGTCAGAAACGGACGCCGCCGCCTTGCGGCTGGTATCCGTCGGACTCAGCCAGTTAGATCGCTGCTCCGTTAATTTATTAGTCAGTCCACCCGACCTTTTTTTCCACAATTCACAGGGTCTCATTTCGCCAGGCTCCATCTTGTGCTCTTGTTGCGCAAATCAGAATTTTCCGTAATAACCTTCTTTGAGTGCATCGAATAAATTCGCGGCAGTATGGACTTCACCGTCATACTCGATTTCCTCATCGCCTTTGAGGTCCACCGTCGTGCCATCGTCCAGGGTGAACGTATAGAGGGTTTTCTTTAGATCCTGCTCTTTGACCAACACACCTTGAAATGCTTCGGGATTGAAGCGGAATGTCGTGCATCCTTTCAGCCCCTTCTCGTAGGCATACAGATAGATGTCTTTGAAATCTTCATAGGGGTACTCGGTCGGTACGTTCGCGGTCTTGGAAATAGACGAATCGATCCACTTCTGCGCTGCGGCCTGAATATCCACATGCGCCGTCGGCGTTACATCCTCCGCAGTAATGAAATAATCGGGCAAGGTATCTTCCGCCCGCGAGTTGTCATCAGGCGTGGCCGCCGCATTGGCGTTGACCAGTTCTCGATACGCCAGCATCTCGAAAGAGAACACATCAACTTTCTCCTTGCTCTTCTTTCCTTCCCGAATCACATTGCGGAAATAATGATGTGCAAAGCTCGGCTCGATGCCATTACTCGCATTGTTTGCCAGGGAAAGTGAAATCGTTCCAGTTGGGGCGATGGAGCTGTGATGCGTAAATCTTGCGCCGATCTTCGCCAGCTCCGAGACGAGTTCGGGCGCTTCCTGAGCTATTCTCTGCATATAGCGGCTGTACCGACAATGCAGGAGACGGCCAGGAATCTTGTCGCCGATTGAGTAACCGTCAGCGATCATCTCCGGGCGCTTCGCCAGCATTTCCCCGGTAACTTCAAAGTCTTCAAGCATGATGGGGGCCGGCCCTTTCTCGCGCGCCAGCTCCAACCCCATTTGCCATCCCGCAAGGGCGAGCTGCTTGGATACCTCTTCTGTAAACCGGACTGCTTCAGGATCCCCGTATTTCATCCGCATCATCGTTATGGTCGAACCCAGTCCGAGAAAGCCCATACCGTGCCTGCGCTTGCGCATTATTTCATCGCGTTGCAACGGCAGCGGTAAACCGTTGATCTCGACAACATTATCCAGCATGCGCGTGAATACCTTGACGACTTTGCGGAATTCAGCCCAGTTAAATCGCGCCTCGCTGGAAAATGGTTGCTGCACAAATTTCGTCAGATTGACAGAACCCAACAGGCAAGAACCGTACGGCGGCAGCGGCTGCTCACCGCAGGGATTGGTGGCTCTGATGTTTTCGACAAACCAGTTATTATTCATTTCATTGACTTTGTCGATCAGAACAAATCCAGGCTCGGCAAAATCGTAGGTCGATGCCATGATGACATCCCAGACTCGTCGTGCCGGCAAGACCTTATAGATCTTGCAGCACACCAGCCCGTTTTCATTACGTAAATAATTGTCTGGCTCGGGCCATTCCCGCCACACAAATTGCCCCTCTTCCGTGATATCGAGCCCGTCTTGCTCCACCTCTTTAGGCGTTACCGGAAAAGCAAGCTGCCAATCCACATCATTTTTCACCGCCTGCATGAACTCATCCGTAACGAGCAGTGACAGGTTGAATTGACGCAGCCGGCCGTCTTCTCTTTTAGCGCGAATGAATTCCATGACGTCCGGATGACCGACGTCGAACGTGCCCATCTGCGCGCCCCGTCGGCCACCTGCAGAAGATACGGTGAAACACATTTTGTCGTAGATATCCATGAACGACAGAGGGCCCGAAGTGTACGCACCGGCGCCGGTTACGTAGGCACCTTTCGGTCGCAATGTCGAAAACTCGTAGCCTATGCCGCAGCCGGCTTTCAACGTCAGCCCGGCTTCATGGACCTTGTTGAGAATGTTGTCCATCGAATCTGCGACCGTACCCGATACCGTGCAATTGATGGTCGAAGTCGCCGGCTTGTGCTCGCGCGCGCCCGCATTGGAAATAATCCTTCCTGCCGGTATTGCGCCGGAACGCAAAGCCCACAAAAATTGCTCGTAACACTCATCCCGGAGCGATTCCAATTCGACGCCCGCCAGCGCACGCGCAACGCGTCTGTAGGTATCGTCCATTTCCTGATCGATAACGCGACCGTCTTTGGCGCAAAGCCGGTATTTAGTTCTCCAGATATCTAATGACGCTGGCTGAAACGTAATTTCAGCCACAGAATGTGCTTGAAGATGTACTGCGGTCTTCATGTGGTCCTCTACTCCCTAATTTCCCTGAGGAGATCCCGATCCCTATGCCACACGCCCACGCAATACCCTTTCGTGAAGCGAATAGTTCCCCGCTTGCCGCTGCCCAAACTCTTAGCGGCAAGTGCCGTACTGGCTTCTGAATCTCTTTATCGTTAGCACAAGATGTTGTGCCTGCTATGGGTCAAGATTATGCCTGGAGCGGTCGACTGTCAAGACCTAACTTGAATTTTTTACAGAGCACAAAATTAATAAAAAACAATAAGTTACAAAACTAATTGAAAAAACTTGTTTAAATTCAGAGACAAAAAAATGACACTATTGTGAAATTTACTATCCACAACATCTAGTGGCACTAAGTAAAAGGGTTTGTGCCTGTTTTCGCGCCATTTTCACTGTTTTTTTCACTGTTTTTGTCGATCAGCCCGGCCTTGAATTGCGTTTGTCAGGCCCAATAAATGCCTTCAATAACGCTTGCAAAGCGTGCGGCAGCACCTGTCGAAATCAACGTGAAATGAGGAGTTTGTAGTATGAACATCAGTAGATTTGAACCTTTCAGTCTGCTTAGCGTCTTGCAACGTGAAGCGGATGAGTTAGCGGCGCGACGCCTGGGTCCGACGTCGTCGAACCTGGCTGGCGAAAGCCTGTCGGACTGGCTGCCACCGGTCGATATCGTCGAGGAAACAGACCGCTTTGTGCTGCGCGCTGACCTACCCGGCGTCAAACCTGACGACATAGAGATCAGTATGGACAAGAGTGTCTTAAGTCTTTCAGGAAAACGTGCCCGGGAAGTTCGCGAAGAGTCCGATAGCGTCAAGCTGGTTGAACGCACCAGCGGCAGTTTCCATAGACGATTCGCACTTCCCGAAACCGCGAACGCAGATGAAATTTCGGCCGTAAGTACCGACGGTATTCTCGAAGTAATTATCCCGAAACAGGCGGAAGTAAAGGCGCGCCGTATTACGGTAAAAGCAGCCTGAAACAACGTCGCAACCATTCATTCGCCTCCGGCATCTTCATAAAGATACCGGAGGCGATTTGACTGGATTAGAATGAACTTTTGGCGAGGTTTTCCTGTCTTTTGCCAAACAGGCTATTATTTGTGCAGATTCTAATAACTTGCCCAATCAAGGCCGTACTGCACTGCGAAAAAAGGATAACCAATTGATTAGTGAAAACCGGATCATGAACAACTTGAGGCCGACCATCAAAAGTGTCGATAGATCCTATCGGGCAATTTTGACGGCGCTTTTATTGTTCGTTACCGCTATTGGTCACGGTGCTCTGCCGGACAACGTTGACGGCCAACCGCTGCCAAGTCTTGCGCCGCTCGTCAAACGAGTCGCCCCGGCCGTGGTCAATATTCGAGTCAGTCAGACGGTGAACGCGCCTTCAGTGTATGGCGATGAGATGTTTCGTCGTTTCTTCGGCATTCCAGAGGGCAATAACGGTCCGGGACGAGAAGTTGCGAGCGCGGGTTCCGGCGTCATTGTCGATGCAGAAAACGGCTACATACTGACAAATCACCATGTTGTCGAAAACGCAGATGTGATCCAGGTGTCGCTCTTCAATGAAGACTCGCTGGATGCGGAAGTCATCGGCTCTGACGCGGCAACTGATATCGCCGTTATCAGGGTTGATCCAGAGAAGCTAACCGATCTTCCCATTGGCGATTCAAGCCAGGTCGAGGTCGGCGATTTTGTCATCGCGATCGGGAACCCGTTTGGATTAGGGCACACGGTAACGTCTGGCATCGTCAGTGCGTTAGGCCGAACCGGAATCAGTCGCAATGGGCTGGAGGATTTCATCCAGACTGATGCGTCGATCAATCCAGGCAATTCAGGTGGCGCGCTGGTTAACATGCGCGGTGAACTTGTCGGCATCAACTCAGCCATCATAAGCGGCACCGGCGGCAATGTTGGAATCGGATTTGCCGTCCCATCCGAAATCGCACAGTCCATCATGAACCAGATTCTTGATTTCGGCGAAGTTCGTCGCGGCCTGCTTGGTGTAACCATTCAAACGATGGACGAGGAAAGTGCCGAGGCACTGGGTACGGATGTCGACCGTGGCGCGCTGATAACGGGCATTGAGCCTGGCTCAGCCGCTGAGCAAGCCGGACTGCGCGTGGATGACATTATCATCGGTGTCGATGAAAAACGCATAGACAACAATCGGGCACTTGCCAATGCAATTGGATTGCGCGGTTCCGGCGAAGAAGTACAAATCGAATTTGTGCGCAGCGGCCGCGAACGCTCTGTGACCGCGCAGCTCGGACAGCAAAACGCCGCCAGTGTGCGCGGCGAAGAAATTCACGAGCGACTGGCGGGCGCTCTTTTTCCCAGGTCGTCGACCAATACAGCTGGCGGTGTGGAGGTCCTGTCGGTTGAGCCGGACAGTCCCGCCGCACAGCGAGACTTGCGCGCCGGCGATGTAATAATCCAGGCAAACCGGCAGGAAATAGCCAATCTCAATGAGCTGGGCCAGATTGCCTCCCAAAGCCGAATTCTGTTTCTCCTGGTGCAACGCGGCGATCGCCAGTTGATGCTGCAAATTCGCTAATAGCGCGGGTGTGTTTGATGACAAAGGGGCTCGACCGTAGTGGTCGAGCCTTTTCCGTTGCCGTGTAGACTGAATTATTGCGGCAATCTCGCCGCATCGTTAAGGTATGGCAATGGTCACGCGACTCCCTATCGTCAACGCCTTTATTTGCCTTGCTTTCCTGCTTCTGAGCGCAGCTGCGACTGCCGATGATTCTTTGCTTGAGCAACAGCGCGCTGCTTTCCGCGCGGTGCGCGCCGACGTAGAACGTGGCAACTGGCAGGCCGTCCGGCCCTATGAGTCCCTGCTCAAAACGTATGCGCTGTGGCCCGATCTGCGGGCCCTGGACTTAAAAGCGCGTATCGGAGAAGCCGACCATGGAGAAATTGATGCCTTTCTCAATGAATACGGCATTCTGAAACCGGCTCGCGAGCTGCGTTATCGATATGCGCTGCACCTGGTTGACGAGGGGCTGCTGCAGGAATACCTGTCGATCTATCAGCAGTTCTATCAGGGCCTTGAAATTGCGAAGCTGGATTGCCTGGCGCTACAGGCAGAAATTTCTGCCGGACACGCTCATCGAGTGGTCAGTCGCGCACTCAATCTGTGGAAAGTCGGGCGCAGCCAGGCCGAAGAATGCGACCTGGTATTCGACCACCTGCTCAACCGCAATCTGTTGACGCGGCAGCAGTATGCCCAGCGTTTTGACCTGGCTATCGAAGCGCAGCAGTTTGGCCTGGCGCGTTACCTGGCGAAGTCGCTTGACGCAACTTACCGAAAAAAAGCCGACGAATGGCAACGGGCCCACAGCAACCCGACAGCACTGTTTGACGAATACCTGGATTATGCGGACACAGCGCTTGCCAGGAAACTGTTTGCCTATGCAGTTGAGCGAATTGCGTACAAAGACCCGATGGCTGCTCACAGACATTGGCGGATGCTAAGCCGTCATTTTTCCTTTAACGACGAACAGACCAACAGGAATCTGCGCCACATTGCACTGTGGGCCGCTCGCACCCATCGGCCTGAAGCAGCCCAGATGCTTTCGACATTGCCAGAACCAGTCCGCGATGCCGAAACCGGGCGGTGGCTGGTCAGGAATCATTTACTCTTTCGTCGCTGGCATTACGCGTTGGCAGCGATACGAATGCTGCCGGAGGAGGAGCTGAATAGCAGCGAGTGGCGATACTGGGAGGCCGTGACCCTTGCACAGGTCGACCAAGGACCAGCAGCTGAACGGACACTCGAACGCCTGGCTGAGGAGCGCGATTACTACGGATTCCTGGCCGCGGATTCGAGTGGTGCGCCCTACTCACTGACCGATGCGCCGCTGACGCGGGATGCGTCCATCCTGCCTCGTCTCGCGGAGATTCCCGGCTTCGTCCGCGCCCGTGAATTGTTTCATGTGGGCCTCGAGAGCAAGGGCCGGTCGGAATGGGACGCAGAAATGCGGATGCTTTCCGCAGCCGAACAGGTCCAGGCAGCGCTTTTGGCAGATGGCTGGGGATGGCATTCCCGAGCAATCGCAACGGTCGCTAAGGCCGGTGAATACGACGATCTGCAGGTGCGTTATCCTTTGCCCTGGCGATCCGACTTCGAGCAGCAGGCAACCACTGCCGGGATTGACAGTAGTTGGGCGTATGGCATTGCAAGAAGCGAAAGCCTCTTCATGCGTGATGTTCGCTCGAGCGCAGGCGCAATAGGCTTGATGCAATTGATGCCCGCGACGGGCCGCGAAACTGCCCGTGAACTAAGGCTACCCTGGTCCGGCCAGGCAACGCTGACCAACTCTGCCAGCAATATTCGTCTTGGCACGCATTACCTTGGCAAGATGTTTACCCGTTTCAATGAAAATCGGGTCCTGGCAACTGCCGCATACAATGCGGGGCCCGCCCGCGTGGAGGCGTGGCTGCCCTCGTCAGGCACACTCGATGCACGAATCTGGATCGAAAACATTCCGTTCAACGAGACGCGGGCTTACGTTCGTCGAGTCCTGACGGATGAATCCATATTTCATTGGCGCATGACCGGTCAGCTGCGACGTATTTCAAGCGAGTTGCCGCTTGTCGCCGCCGCCGGCATCGCGGGAAAAACAGTCAACAGCGACTAGAAGCGCATCAGTCGGCCAGCGCATTGAGCGTTGCCGCGCGAGTCTCATGTGGCAGGGCGGCGATATCCTCAGCGCGTTGGTAAAAGCATTCGATCTGATTTTCGCATTGCTCCATTAACTTCCGGAACGCGTTGGTTCGTCCCTCGTAGAGGTTAAGTGAAACCAGTCTGGCGTTGTTGAGCGGCGCAGCCAGCCAGTTTCTCGCATTGGTTCCGGACGCCTCGATGTACGCGGCGGCGTCCGCGGAAAGCTCACTGAGAATGTCGGCCTTCCTGGCGCGCTTCAATTCGATATCGATGTCCTCAGCATATAATGTCGATAGCTGCTCGCGCGCAGTAGACACGAGCGACATCATCTTTCGCCGAACTGGGAGCAAATCATCAGCGTTCTCGAGCTTCTGAAGCTCGCTGCGTGACCGCAACCATCGTTCGGAGCCGAAGTTTGCGACTGCTGTCGCAAACGATTCGTTGAATTCGCTGTCACCTTTTACGTAGAGTTTCTGGTGCGCAAGTTCATGAAACATCGTCGATATGAGCTCTAAGTCTGACCAGCGCATCATCGTATTGAGAATGGGATCGGAAAACCGACCCAGCGTCGAGTAGGCAGAGACACCGCCGAACGCAACGTCGAAGCCTTTCTCTTTTAAACGTTGACCATACGCTTTTGCTGATGACTCGCTGAAATAGCCGCGGTACGCGACACACCCGGCGACCGGGAAACACCAGGTTTTAGGTTCCAGTGAAAATTCCGGAGCCGCGAATACGTTCCAGACTACGTAATCCCGTTCGAGATCGGCGTACGAGCGATAGCTGTCATTGTCAGGCAACTTAAGCTCCGAAACGGCAAAGTCACGCGCCGCGTTGACGAGCTCAAGCTTCTGCCGCAATTCCTCCGGAGATTCCTTGTCTGCTATGACGTCGTCCGTGGGTCTGCGGCGACTCATCAGGTCCGCATGCCCGCGGACCGCCTGCATGTAATAACAGCCTTCTGTCTGCAGGACTACCAACAGGAGAGTGGCGGCGAGGATTCCGCGTCGCCAGCGCCTCTTGACAGCCGATTTTCTTACGTTGAGGGACAAGCCGACATTGCTAAGGATAGAATCATAAGTATGGAAGTTTACCTTGTTGGTGGCGCGGTACGGGACGAACTGTTGGGATTACCCGTAAGAGAACGGGACTGGTGCGTCGTTGGTGCGACGCCCGAAGAACTCGAGCAACTTGGATACCGGCCCGTCGGCAAGGATTTCCAGGTTTTTCTGCATCCGGATACCGCAGAGGAATATGCACTGGCGCGGACGGAGCGCAAAACGAGTGCTGGCTATCACGGTTTCGATTTTCATACTGCACCGGATGTATCGATTGAGGAAGACCTGGGGCGGCGTGACCTGACGATAAACGCAATAGCGCGCAATGCTGACGATCAACTGACGGACCCCTTTGCCGGCAGGCAGGATATTAATGATCGGGTATTACGTCATGTTTCGGCAGCGTTCGCGGAAGATCCCGTCCGCATTTTGCGAACTGCAAGATTCGCGGCCCGTTTCCATTACCTGGGTTTTCGCGTAGCCGACGAAACGATGCAGTTGATGCGCCAGATGGTTGCTGACGGCGAGGCCGATGCGCTGGTTTCGGAGCGCGTCTGGAAAGAAACGGAAACTGCGCTGGGAGAGTCTCATCCGCAGGTATTCTTCGGAGTACTCCGCGACTGCGGTGCATTGCGGGTCGTTTTTCCGGAGATCGATGCGTTGTTCGGCGTGCCGCAGCCGGAAAAATGGCATCCGGAAATCGACACCGGCGTGCATACTCTTATGTCTCTGGAGCAGGCCGCAAGACTGTCGACGTCGATTGATGTCCGGTTTGCGGCGTTAACCCATGACCTCGGCAAAGCCACCACGGATAAGAGCAGGCTTCCCAGTCATCCAGGACATGAGACTCGCAGTGCAAAACTGGTCAGGAAGCTGGCTGAGCGGCTGTCGGTGACTAACGCCTGTCGTGATCTCGCCGTGCTTGCTGCCGAATACCACACACACTGCCACCGGGCTTTCGAATTGCGCGCGGAGACGGTGCTGAAAGTGCTGGAACGTACGGACGCGTTCAGGCGACCGGAACGATTTGAGAAAGTCCTGTTGGTGTGTGAAGCGGATGCACGCGGCCGCACAGGCCTGGAGGATCGCGCGTACCCGCAAGCCGACTATTTCCGCGGGGCTGCCAACGCGGCTCGCGCGGCCAGGATCGATGATATTACGGGCAGCGACCGGGAAGGCAATGCCATTGGCAAGGAAATCAGGCGCAGGCGATTAGGCGCGATTCGATCCTATAAGGACAACTACGTGCCACCGAAATAATAAAGATACACAGAGAACGACGTAGTGTTTCCGAATGTCTCCGAATCGTCAAACGCAATGCGGAGTTCCATGTCAACGCGATCGCTGATGGGCGTGAGGAATCCAAGGCTGTATGAGTCCACTTCGCTACTGTCAACAGCCGTTTGCCACTGGCTGACAGACACATCAAGACTGCGCAAGCCGAAACTGTATTCAAGGCCCGCGTTGATACGGCTGTCAATCAGGCTGTTGATCGTACTCAGGCGAGACGCTGTGAGAAACGACAGGACGTCGATATCCGGCTGCAATCGCAGGTTTCTCGAATAGTCGTAGCTCATACCGCCCAGACGGAAGTTTAGTTTTTCACCAAGCGCCAGGCGCGCACTGGCGCCTATGCCGTTAGCATCGAACTTGGCCGTGCGGCCGCGCAAGAAATCGGTTTGCAGGTCAAACTCAAAATTACGTTTCTGGTAGTCCAGGGATACTGAGCCCGGGGCGCCTCGAACATAGATCGACGCTCGCAGGTCTCTGGAATCCAGAATGTCCGCGTTGCCCCAGTAAGCGGCTCCAATGCGAATGCCGATTGGCTGGAAAAAGTGATCGACGCCGACATCGGCTAATAGCGTTTCATTCCTGCGCACCAGTCCATCTGTTTGCGCTGTACTCGTCGTGACCGACAACCAGGTCTCTTCACCGACACCGAAGTCGCCAAACGCCGTGAGGGAGCGCCCATCGGCAGAATCTCCATCAGCACCTATTCCAATCACGTAGCCTTCCGCGAGCGCGTTCACGGATAGCAGTGTCGCGCCTGCAAGACATAGACATCTAGATAAGAACATAAACGATCACGCCTGCTAACAATATTCGGTAAATTGCAAACGGCAGCAATCCAATGGCACCGACGAAACGCATGAAAAATTCGATGCTTAAGTAAGCCACTATGGCCGATATCAGTACTGCCAGGGACAGATTATCCCACGCCACAGCGGTATCCCCTGTGACCAGTATCACTACTTCATAAATCGTCGCCAGGAGAATGACCGGTACCGACAGTAGAAACGAGAATCGGGCGGCATCCTGCCTCGCAATGCCCAATAGTCGACCTGCTGTGATTGTCACACCGGATCGCGATGTGCCGGGAATCAGCGCCAGCGCCTGGGCCAGCCCAATGAGCACGCCGTCCCGAATGCCTATGTGCGTGATATCTCTGTCACGAGTGGCGAAACGGTCGACCGCCGCCATCAGTATTCCATAGCCGGCCAGCGTTGCAACGACCACCATCGGGTCACGAAGATTGGCCGCTATCCAGCCGGCGAACAGGAGACCTGCGATTGCCGCCGGGATTGTGCCAAGTCCGATGCTCCATGCCATGCGTGCTTCGGGCGATCCGTAATTGCCGGTCAGGATTACGGCTGCGCCTCTTAGCAGGCCCACAATGTCGTAGCGAAAGTAGACGCACACGGCGATCAGCGAACCGAAGTGCACGGCCACGTCAAATGTGAGGCCCTGATCGGCCCATCCAAAAATGCTTGGCACCAGCACCAGGTGACCTGAACTCGAAACCGGCAGGAACTCTGTCAGACCCTGAACGACAGCCAGGACGATAATTTGCGTTAATGTCATTTAAGAAGTCCTTTTCCGTGATTCACAAACGGTGCGTCCTGTCGGACATGCTCAGTGCCGGAGGCACGCTCAAGTCTCCTCGCGACAATCCCAGGCACTTGAAATTTTCGCCCATCTCGGCGGGCAGGGTAAGCAATTTAACCTGTCCCGACAATTTTGCCTGCTCTGTTGCGGACAGTGTCGAGAAATCGGCAAGCTCATCCTGCAAGCCGCCGTGCAACAGCAGTTCGGCCTGCGTAACGTAGCCGGCTACCGTCATGTCTGACGAACTGGCTGCCTCTGCGATAGCGCTAAAATCGACCCACGCGGTCACGTCTTGAATTCCAGGGAAGATTAGCGGTTCGTTGTGCGCATGATGGCGAAAGTGACAGCGCAACCATCCCTGGTTTCGCTCGCGCGCATAATACTCGCGACGCGAAAGTCCATAATCAATAATGAATATAAACCCGGATGAAACGGCGCGCGCCAGGTCAGATACCCAGTGCTGTGCGCTCAGTGACACTTCAGATTCGTAACCCTCGGCGAATTCAACGCCGAGATCAGCCTCGATTTGCTTTACTGCGTTCTGCAAAACCGGCGGCGCATCTGCGTATACCCACACAAAGCGCGAGCCTTCGACGCTGACCCTGGCCTGCAGCACTTTTCCGTCGCTAATTCTGAAACGCTCGACCGGCAGTGCATCGACCACCTCATTCGCGATGACGACGCCGGAAAAATTCTCCGGCAACTGCTCGATCCAGGTCACCTTGGAAGCAAATTCCGGCACCTCGGCATGTAACCGTCGCTCCTGGCGTTCCTGCAAATCTGGAGAGACTTCAAGAATCAGGTAACGCCGTGGCAGAGCGTCCAGATCACTGAGCTTCCGCAGTATTGAAACCGCCAGCGCGCCGGTTCCAGCACCTGGTTCCAGCAAATCGCCGCCACCGAGTTGCTCGAACACGCGAGCCGATTGCTGCGCCAGGACGGCACCGAAAAGCGGCGATAGTTCTGGTGCGGTTACGAAATCGCCGGCCGCGCCAAATTTCGCGGCACCGGCTGCGTAGTAGCCCAGCCCCGGCGCGTACAGGACCTGCTGCATATATTCAGCGAACGAAATGCTGCCGCCCGCATTATCAATCGCCAAACGAATTGCTGCGGCCACCGCGCGGCTGTGGCTTGCACCTGACGCATCGGGTTTGGGGAGTTTGAGCCGATCGGTCCTTTTCGGTTGCATTGCTCGTCCGGCTTTCCAACAATGTCGACAATGTATGCTGGCTGACTCACAAAAGCCATGAGTCCACGCATTTTGGTCAATGCTTATAGCGATCGGATAAATGAAAAGAATTGAACACGAAGCACTGGACGGCAAAGTCGCACTGATTACCGGTGCAGCACGTCGTATCGGTGCAGCAATTGCGACGACGCTTCATGCAGCGGGCGTAAAAGTGATTATTCACTATCGCGGTTCCAAAGACGCGGCGGCAGAACTGGCTGCTTCCCTGAACAGGCAACGAGCTGACTCGGCCCTGATCGCTCAGGCAGATCTCTGTAAGGCCGAAGCAATTGATGGCTTGGTCAGCACCGCTATTCAGTGGCACGACCGACTCGATGTACTGGTAAATAACGCTTCTTCATTCTATCCAACAGCCATTGGTCAGATTACCGAAGCCGCGTGGTCAGACCTCGTTGGTACCAATTTAAAAGCACCGCTTTTTTTGTCCCAGGCGGCAGCACCACATCTCGAAAAAACGTGCGGCAACATCGTCAACATTGTCGATATCCACGCGCGCAAGCCGCTGCATGACCACCACATTTATGGCGCAGCGAAAGCAGGCCTGGTAACGCTCACTCAGTCCTTTGCGAAAGACCTGGCTCCCCGAGTTCGGGTGAACGGCGTTGCTCCAGGCGCAATTGCGTGGCCCGAGAACGGCATGACCGCTGCGGTCAAGGAAAACATCATCTCGCAGATACCGCTGGGCGCGGCGGGACAGCCATCCGATGTAGCCGATGCGGTGCTTTTCCTGGTGCGCGATGCAACCTATACGACGGGGCAAATCATCCCGATTGACGGTGGACGATCCATCGGCTGGTAGCCATTGTTAGTAAGCGCCGGCGAATTTTTGCCAGACAGGACGATGCCGCAGTTGACGAGCGCTATCCCTGGAAAGTGCTGGTTTTGTGCGTTCGGTTGTTGCTACAGGCGGCGTTGGGCACGCACCGTTTTCGAGCAAATACAGTGCAGATTCCAGGTTGGGGTCCAGATCGTCACCGACTGGTACAAACAGGTCGTCAGCAGCAGGACAATTAACGGGCAGCCCACCGAAATAACCCCCCTCATCATCGGCGTTGAGCGTTTCGAAAGCGGTCGGCCGAAGAATCTTGTCGCAGAATTGAATGCCCAGTTGCCCTACCGGTTTTCCCAGTGTTGGCGAACCAACGATCGACACATTGGCATAAGGAAACATGCTGTTCGTGACGAGTTCGCTTGCCGATGCCGTTCGGTCCGTCGCTATCACGACGAGGCTGGAAAGATTGATCGATGCTGTGGGTTGCTCGAATAATGCAATCCGATTTGACAGCGAATTGTTATCGTTGAACTGAGTTTTCGAGAAGACCAGGCCGTCATTGACCGTGCCACCAAGATAGTCGCCGAGCAACTCCGCAGTATCGACGCGGCCACCACCATTGTAGCGAAGGTCGATAATGACGTCGGTGACGCCAGCCTGCGCGAAATCTGCAAACACCGTCTCGAAAGTCGCATGCGCGGTGCCAATGAATGAGGTCAGCAACAGGTAGCCGACCGAATTGCCACCGGGCACGTCGATTTTGCGCGTAAGCGGCACCGGATCGATGGTCACCAGGCTCTTTTCGACGGTTACTTCGAACTCGCTGTTGTCCGGCCGGCGCACCGTAAACTCAAGCGACGGCAACGCAAATAACTCGCCGATTCCCTCGTTGGACTCGATATCGGCGATGGTCCTGCCATTCAGCATGACAATTCTCTGGCCGCGAACGAATCCTGCGGCAGCCGCAGGACTCTCGGCAAACACACTCAGGAAGCGCAACTCGTCGGCGGATTCGAACCGCGAACTGAAACCGAAACCTTCGTATTGACCCTCGTTGAAGAACTGCGAGTCTGATTCCAGCAGGTCGATGTAGCTGTAGTCGTCCAGCGGCTGCACGGCGATCAGGTCTTCGAGGAGTGCCTCCGGCGTCGCGTAGCTATCCAGGTCGACGATTTCCGGCAGCAGGTCGTTCCAGTAGTAAACGTCGCGCATGGCATCGAGGACAAACTGTTTTTGCGCATCGACCGGGCAGGCATCGGCAACTGGCGGCGGGCTCAACGGACCGTTGGAATTGTCGCACGCGGCCATCGCGAGAATGGCGGTCAGTAAAGGAATGGACAAGCGTTTAAGCACCAGCAACTCCCGGGATTGAGGCATCCAATTTGCCTTTATTATTGCCCGTTTGTTGCGACAAACCCGTGACGGATAGCCGATTTCGGGAATCCGATCTAGCCGAATCTATAAATCCAGGTCGTACTTCCTGAGCAGATCCGGGCCGGATTCGAATTCTGCCCAATGTGCGTCGATTGATTTGCCGGTGGTCGGATGAACGTAGCCTGGCGCAATTTCCGCCAGCGGTCCGAGGACGAATGCATAGTCCAACACGTCGTCACGCGGCACGCGCACAGGCGGCTTGTCGATTATCAGGTCGTCATATAGCAAGAGATCAATATCGAGCGTCCTGGACATAAACGCGCTTTCGCCGCGCTCGCGCCCTGACAGCACATGAATCTCATCAAGCTGCTGGCATATATCGGCGGGCGACAGCTGAGTCTCGATGCAGGCTACTGCATTAAGGAAATCACTACCCTCAAAGCCGATCGCCTTGGTTTTGTATACCGGCGATATTGCCAAAACGCTAAATCGTTGCCGCAACTCACGCACACACAGACGCAGATTATCCTCGGGTCGTTTGTTGCTGCCGAGGCCCAGATAAGCAATCGCCAATGACCTATTCCTTGCGTCGATAAATCTTGATACCGACGCCCTTCGCGCCACGGATTGCGCCGGGCTTGTTTACCTTTACCCGAATCCACGGTACGTCAAACTCGGTCAGGACGGTCTCGGCGATTTTTTCAGCCATAGTCTCCACAAGCTGAAACCCGGAATCACCGACGAACTGTTGCACACGCTTGGCGACACTTTTGTAGTTCAACGTATCGTCAATGCTGTCGCTCTCCGCCGCGCGACGAATGTCCGCACCCATTTCGAGATCAATGCTGACTGTTTGTTTGATCTTCCGTTCCCAGTCCCAGATGCCGACGGTTGTTTCAATCCGCATGTCGCTCAGGAAAATCGTATCCGGGTGTATTTCGTCGTCCATCGGTATTTGTCCTAGCTTGCAGCCATCGGTGTGGCCAACGAATCCAGCGACCAGCGCGCGGTGGCCTTAATGTCAGCGGGTTGCTTCGCGTCAGCAAGACGCAATGCACCCGCAATGGCGATCATGGCCCCGTTGTCGGTACAGAATTTCAGGCGTGGGTAGTAAACCGTGCCCTGAAATTGATTCGTCAGTTCGGCACGCAGTAGTCTGTTGGCACCCACCCCGCCGGCCACAACAATCCGCGCAGCGTCTTTAAACCGGGCTGCCTTGAGGGTACGTGCGATCAGCGTATCAATCGCCGCACGCTGAAACGATGCCGCAACATCCGCTTTGACGTCGTCCAGCAATCCCGCTGCTTCGGTCTCCCGAACCTTTAGCATCACCGCTGTCTTCAGACCACTGAAACTGAAATCGAATCCATCCCGCTTCAGCATCGGCCGCGGAAACGCCCAGGCGGTGTCATCACCCTCTTCCGCGAGCCTGGCCAGCGCCGGGCCACCCGGGTATCCGAGATCAAGCAGCTTGGCTGTTTTATCGAACGCTTCACCAACCGCGTCATCCAGCGTGCTGCCGAGGACCGTGTAGTCGCCCAGCGCCGCGACCCATACGAGCATGGTATGGCCACCGGAGACCAGCAGCGCCAGGAACGGGTAATCCGGCGGATTTTCCTCCAGCATCGGCGCAAGCAGATGGCCTTCCATATGGTGCACAGGAATCACCGGACACTCCCACGACAGCCCGAGTCCATTCGCCATTCCCGCGCCGACCATGAGCGCGCCAACCAGGCCCGGCCCAGCGGTATAGGCAATCGCATCCGGCCGCTCGACCTGCGCTTCGCTCAGCACCTGTTGAATGAGAGGTAGCAGGCGCCGGAGATGGTCTCGTGAGGCGATTTCAGGTACGACGCCACCATATACGGCGTGCAGGTCAACCTGACTGTGAAGTGCTTCAGCCACCAGCCCGTTGTTCGTGTCGTACAGCGCCACGCCGGTCTCGTCGCAGCTCGTTTCCAGTCCCAGTATCAGCATAGGCGGCGCATCATACCTTTTTGTGGCGCCTTAACCGGGCCAAATCACCGATTTTAGCTTTGCAAATTGCCCTACAGGCCGATATCATGGGTAGTTCAGTCCCGGCCATGCGCCGGGTTTCTTTGTGTTTGAAGTAGACAGAAATTCGTATGCCGAGTGTTCGTGTAAAAGAAAATGAATATTTCGACGCCGCATTGCGTCGATTTAAGCGTGCCTGTGAGAAGGCTGGCGTCCTGACGGAACTCCGTCGTCGTGAATTCTATGAGAAGCCAACGCAGGAAAGAAAGCGCAAGAAGGCTGCCGCTGTGAAACGCCACCTGAAGCGTGTATCGCGCGAGGCGTCCCGGCGTAAGCGCCTTTATTGATTGATGTTTGTTGATCAACCAATCTACGCAGACGGCGTATAAGCCTATTACCGCCCGTAATGTCTCTTAAGGGCAAAATTCTAAACGACGTCAAAGACGCCATGAAAGCCGGCGAGAAAGACCGGCTCAAAGTGTTGCGCCTGATCACTGCCGCAATCAAACAGGTCGAGGTCGATGAACGAATCGAACTCGATGATGCTGCGGTATTGGGTATCCTGAATAAAATGGTCAAGCAGCGACGGGATTCGATTACCCAGTTTAAACAAGGTAATCGCCAGGACCTGGCAGATATCGAACAGGCTGAAATCGAAATTGTTGCCGACTACCTCCCCGAACAGCTGTCAGACACGGAACTGGATGCAATTATCGAAGAGGCCATCTCGTCAACCGGTGCTGAGAACATTCGCGATATGGGCAAGGTCATGGGCGTCGTAAAAGGGAAAGCCCAGGGCCGTGCTGACATGGGCGCGGTAGGCGGCAAAGTAAAGGCCCGACTCAGCCAGTAATCAACAGGCAATTTCTGGCGAATGGCTGCTATTCTTGCGCTACCCGAGGAACGAACCTCAGGCCGCCTGAACTAATAAGAACAACACTGCGGGGCCTGGTCCCGGGCATCGCAGTTGCAGGCTGATAGGCACAAGCAGATGAGCGGACGTATCCCACAACATTTTATTGACGACCTCATTACGAGAGCGGACATAGCAGAGGTTGTCGGCCGCAGGGTGCAACTGAAGAAGGCAGGCAAGGAATTCAAAGGCTGCTGTCCGTTTCACGACGAGAAAACACCCTCATTTACAGTGAGTCCTGACAAGGGCTTCTATCACTGTTTCGGCTGTGGTGCCCACGGAACAGCTATTGGCTTTCTCATGGAACATGACCACATGGACTTTGTCGATGCGGTTGAAAGCCTGGCTAACACCATGGGAATAGAAGTGCCTCGCGAAGAGGGACAGCGGCCTGCCCGCAGTTACGATGCGCTGTTCGAGCTGGTCTCTCGCGTGGGCCGCTACTTCGAGACACAGCTAAAAGACAACCAGGCCGCGATCGATTACATCAAGGCGCGCGGCATTGACGGTGGCACTGCGAAACGATTTGGCATTGGCTTCGCGCCGGCAGGCTGGAGCAATGTACTGGACAAGTTTGGCACGTCCAAAGAGGCCATCGATCGCTTGCTTGCGGTCGGTCTGATTATTCGCAAAGACAATGGGCAACACTACGATCGCTTTCGCGATCGAATCATGTTTCCGATTCGTGATTCGCGCGGTCGCGTAATTGGTTTTGGTGGACGCGTCCTGGGCAACGAGGAACCGAAGTACCTGAATTCGCCGGAGACTGTTCTATTTCACAAGGGCCGCGAATTATACGGCCTCTACGAGGCGCGGCAGGCTCTGCGCAACATTGACAGACTGGTGATAGTTGAAGGCTACATGGATGTCATTGGCCTGGCGCGGCATGGCATTGATTTCGTAGCGGCTACACTTGGCACCGCAACGACAGATGAGCACCTGAACCGGGTTTTTCGGCTTTGTGAAGAAATTGTCTTCAGTTTTGATGGTGATCGTGCCGGTCGCGCTGCCGCGTGGCGGGCCCTTGAAAATGCCTTGCCGCAGATCAGGCAGGGCCGGCAGATTCGATTCGTTTTCCTGCCGGACGGTCAGGATCCGGATTCTTACGTTCAGGAACATGGTGCCGCTGCATTCGAAGATGCATTGCACGGCGCGTTGCCGCTTTCGGATTTCCTTATCGAGGAACTTTCCAGCCAGGTAGATATGGATTCGGTGGACGGCCGGGCCCGCATGGCCGAGCTTGCTCGCCCCCTGCTATCGAAGATCCCGGCAGGCGTCTACAAAGAACTGTTGACAGAGCGCCTTGCGGGCGTCGTGGGGCTGCCAGTGGACAAACTCGAATTCATCATAAGGAAAGATGTAGCCGCACAACCCAAGCATAAGTCGATGCCGATCAGCCGCCCTAAAGAAAGTACAAAAGCGACAGGCAATCCGTCGATTATTCGGCGCGCCATTACACTCTTGTTGCATCATCCGGACGCCGGGCAGAGTCTCGATGTGGAGAAACTATCTGGCGTTTCCAGGCCTGGCGCCGATTTGTTACGCGACCTTATTGAAACCGTCCAGGCCGAACCCACTATGACTACCGCCGGACTGCTCGAGCGCTGGCGAAACCATGAGGACGGTCGACACCTGGGGACGCTTGCTGCCAGTGAGCTGCCAATATCCGAAGAATTCGACGCCAGCGCCGAGATGGCGGACTGCATTGCTCAGCTGGCCGTCACAGCACGCAAGGAAAGAATCAATTTTCTTATTGAAAAACAAACACTTAAGTCTCTCTCTGAGATCGAGCGGAACGAATTGAGAGCGCTGAGCCAGGGATCCGCATTTGGCGGATAAATATAGATCAAGCACGGTCAAATCAGTATAATTGGTCGTTTGCATTTTTTACGCAGAGGGAAATTCGTCTTGACGGAAAAACGCACAGTCATCAGTAGCAGCAAGCAAGCTCAGCAGTTGAAAGAATTGATTGCACGGGGCAAGGAGCAAGGCTACCTGACCTACGCAGAGGTCAATGACCATCTGCCCAACGATATTGTCGATCCCGAGCAGATCGAGGAAATCGTCAACATGATTAATGACATGGGTATCGCCGTGCACGAAAAGGCGCCCGATGTTGATTCAATTACATTGTCAGAGACCGCTGTTTCGAACGATGACGAAGACGCTGCCGTTGAGGCGGAAGCCGCGCTTGCCACCGTCGATGCCGAGTTTGGTCGAACGACGGACCCGGTCCGCATGTACATGCGTGAAATGGGTACCGTCGAACTGCTAACCCGGCAAGGCGAGATCGAAATTGCCAAGCGGATCGAAGACGGCCTGAACCAGGTCAAGTACCACATGGCACATTTTCCACCGACTATCGAGAAGCTGATCGAGGTTGCCGACGCTGTGAACGCCGGCGAGACGAGAATGCAGGACTTCGTCGTCGGCTTTATTGACCCTAACGCACCTGACGAGATCAAGTCTCCGGTGCAGAAGACTGACGATGACGACGATGACGATGAAGTCGTTGATACCGGCCCTGACCCGGAAGAAGTCTTGGCACGCACGAAAAAAATCAAACGCATTTTCAAACGCTCGCTGACTGCAATCGACAAGTACGGCGCTAAAGACAAGAAAACCATAAAGGTACAGGGTGAGCTTGCTGACCAGCTGATGGAACTCAAGCTTGCACCGAAACTGACCGATGTCCTGGTACGAAATCTGCGGGCATCAGTTTCCGTTATTCGCACGCAGGAGCGGCAAGTCATGCAAATCTGCGTGCGCGACGCGGGCATGCCGAGGAAAGACTTCCTGGCGAGTTTTCCGAAGAGCGAGACAGACCTTTCCTGGATCGAGAAACATATTCGTGCGAAGCGCAAGCATTCTTCGGTTCTCGGCAAGCTGCGCGACGATGTTTTGCGCGCACAGCGCAAGCTGCTCGCTGTCGAGACGTTGACGAACCTGAAGATTGCCGAAATCAAGGAAATCAATCGCCAGATGTCAATTGGCGAGGCGAAGGCACGACGAGCGAAGAAGGAAATGGTCGAGGCCAATCTGCGACTGGTTATCTCCATCGCGAAGAAGTACACGAATCGCGGCCTGCAATTCCTGGATCTCATTCAGGAGGGCAATATTGGGCTGATGAAAGCAGTCGACAAGTTCGAATATCGACGCGGCTACAAGTTCTCGACCTACGCCACCTGGTGGATTCGCCAGGCCATTACCCGTTCTATTGCAGACCAGGCCCGGACCATCCGCATCCCGGTGCATATGATCGAGACGATCAATAAGTTGAATCGAATCTCACGCCAGATGTTGCAGGAAATGGGTCGCGAGCCGCTCCCGGACGAACTGGCTGAACGCATGGAAATGCCGGAGGACAAGGTTCGCAAGGTTCTGAAGATCGCGAAAGAGCCAATCTCTATGGAAACGCCGATCGGTGACGATGAAGATTCGCACCTGGGTGACTTTATTGAAGATCAGACAGTGCACTCCCCTGTTGATTCGGCGACGTCAGAGGGCCTTAAGGAAACGACCCATTCGGTGCTCGCGGGACTGACGCCGCGCGAAGCGAAAGTGCTGCGCATGCGCTTTGGTATCGACATGAATACTGACCACACGCTGGAAGAAGTCGGCAAGCAGTTCGACGTGACTCGCGAGCGTATTCGACAGATCGAGGCGAAGGCGTTACGGAAATTGCGGCACCCGACACGTTCGGATCAGCTGAGAAGTTTCCTGATCGAAGACTGACGAGCGAACATTCCTTAGGAAGTAAATCGTCGCAACATACGAATTAACTATAGTTTAAGAATGTATGGGATGTACCGGACTCGCGTCGCTACAAGGATTGATCAGCGCGGCTGCTAAGACGATAATTGAATACATTGAGAACGTAGATACTTGGGCCTGTAGCTCAGTTGGTTAGAGCAGGGGACTCATAATCCCTTGGTCCCAGGTTCGAGTCCTGGCGGGCCCACCAAATTTTGAGTACGTGTCGGGAACTCGTTGCCATACTGCGTGCAGATGACTAAAGATCAATCCGCGGTTAAGGGGAGTGATCAAATTGGGTACGCGGGCGGATTGGGCCCACCACAATTTGAGCACGTGTTGGCAATTCGTTGCCATACTGCGTGCAGATGACTAAAGATCAATCGGCGGTTAAGGGGAGCGATCTGATCGGGCTTGTAGGCGGATTGGGCCCACCACAATTTGAGCACGTGTTGGCAAATTGTTGCCATACTACGTGCAGATGACTAAAGATCAATCCGCGGTTAATGGGAGCGATCTGATCGGGCTTGTAGGCGGATTGGGCCCACCACAATTTACGCACGTGTTAGCAATCTGTTGCCATACTGCGTGCAGACGACTAAAGATCAATCCGCGATCAAGGGGAGCGATCTGATCGGGCTCGTAGGCGGATTGGGCCAAAAAAAAATTCTGCATACTAAGGAGTACGACCATGGTGTGGTGGGGATGGATGATTCTCGGTGCAATACTCTTGGGCGCCGAGATGTTCGCTGTCGATGCACAGTTCTACCTGGTATTCCTGGGCCTGTCCGCAATCATTGTCGGCGCCGCGGAACTCTTAGGACTAGTGATGCCGCTGTGGGCCCAGTGGGCCGTTTTTGCAGCGCTTGCATTGATCTCCATGGTCACTTTCAGGAAATCTTTGTACGAAAAGTTGCGTGGAAATATGCCCGGCTTTCGTGAATCCGTTACCGGCGACAAAGTCAAAATCGGCGAAAATCTCGCGCCTGGCAGCGAAGCTCGCGTCGACCTGCGCGGCACCCGGTGGACGGTTCGCAACATTGGTAACTCAACGATTCCCGGCGGCTCCCATGCCCGGGTGATAAAAACCGAAGGCCTGGTCCTGCACGTCAGTGCTGACTAGGGTCGATCGAATACTAAAACGGCTGAACTATGAATATGGATCCATTTTACGTAGCAATCGCATTTGCGCTCGTCGTCGTCATTATTCTTGCGAAGACGGCAGTCGTCGTACCGCAACAGAATGGTTACGTCGTCGAAAGATTTGGCAAATTCAGCCGCGTCCTGCGCGCCGGGTTCCATATCCTGTTTCCTTTTGTGGACAAGATTGCCTACAAGCACACGATGAAAGAACAGGCCGTGGATATTGCTGAGCAGATTTGTATCACCAATGACAACGTGCAGGTGGGCGTTGATGGCGTTCTGTACATGCAGGTACTTGATCCTGGCCGCGCGTCCTACGGTATAGGCAACTATATGTTTGCGATTTCCCAGCTCGCACAAACCACGCTACGTAGTGAAATAGGCAAAATTGACCTGGATAGGACCTTTGAAGAACGCGGCACAATTAACGCCAACGTCGTCGCCGAACTGGACAAGGCATCCGACCCATGGGGCGTAAAAGTCTTGCGCTATGAAATCAAGAACATCAATCCACCGCGAGATGTCCTTAGCGCGATGGAAAAACAGATGCGTGCCGAGCGGGAAAAACGCGCGGTCGTATTGACGTCCGAAGGTGAGAGAGACGCGCAGATCAACCAGGCCGAGGGCGAAAAACAAAGAGTCATCAAAGAGTCCGAAGCCAAAAAGCAGCAACAGATCAACGAAGCCCAAGGTGAAGCCGAAGCGATTCTTGCTGTCGCCACCGCCACGGCTGAAGGATTGCGAAAGGTGGGTATCGCCGTTAGTAGCGAAGGCGGAGGCGAAGCGATGCAGCTGCGAATTGCGGAGCAATACGTGGCCGAATTCGGGAATCTTGCCAAAGCAGCCAATACGCTGGTTGTGCCAGCGAACTTGAGCGACCTCAGTTCGATGATGGCGCTGGCGACCAATATTGCCAAGGGAAAGGTCGTGGGCAGCGCTTAACCCGCTAGAACCTTCACAGATTTCGATAAGTTATTAGTACCAGTTGTCGCCTCAACCGGGGTGGCCAACACTCTAAAGTTACGGATGGATCAGCATGAGCTCGGCAAAAATTATTTACACTATTACAGACGAAGCACCCGCACTTGCGACTCACTCACTTCTGCCCATCGTCAAGGCTTTTACCGCAGCCGCCGAGGTTGATGTTGAGACGCGCGACATATCGCTGGCCGGCCGCATAATTGCCAATTTCCCGGACAATTTGACCGAGCAACAGAAACAGCATGACGCTCTGGCAGAACTTGGAGATCTGGCAAAGACTCGCGAAGCCAACATCATCAAACTGCCCAATATCAGCGCTTCCATTCCGCAGCTTAATGCGGCAATCACGGAATTGCAGTCCCAGGGATACGCTATTCCGGACTATCCTGACGAACCGCAGAACGATGCCGAGCAGGCGATCCAGGACCGCTATGCCAAAGTTCTCGGCAGCGCTGTAAATCCGGTTCTCCGTGAAGGAAATTCTGATCGTCGCGTCGCGGCTCCGGTCAAGCAGTACGCGAAAAACAACCCGCACTCCATGGGCGTATGGAGCGCCGATTCAAAATCGCGAGTTGCCCATATGGAGGACGGAGATTTCTATTCCAGCGAGCAATCTGCGGTAATGCAGCAAGCTTCAGACCTGCGCATTGAATTAAGCACTTCAGACGGCAACAAAGCCGTGCTGAAGGAGTCGACACCGGTCCTCGAGGGCGAGGTTATCGATGCGGCCGTGATGAATCGCAATGCGCTCCGCGCTTTTTTTGCGAAGGCTACAGATGAGGCCAAAGCCGATGGCATTCTGTTGTCGCTGCACCTCAAGGCGACCATGATGAAAGTGTCTGATCCCATCATGTTCGGGCATGCAGTTAAGGAATTTTACGGCGCTGTTTTCGAGAAATACGCCGACTTATTTGAAGAGATTGGCGTCGATGCCAATAATGGTGTTGGCGACGTGTACGCCAAGATTGTTGAGCTCCCCGCCGACCAGAAGGCCGAAATTGAAGCAGATATTCAGGCTGTCTATGCGTCGCGCCCATCCCTGGCGATGGTTAACTCAGACAAAGGCATTACCAACCTGCATGTTCCGAGCGACGTCATTATCGACGCGTCAATGCCTGCTGCAATCCGGACCTCGGGACAGATGTGGGGACCTGACGGACAACTTGCCGATACGGTTGCCATGATTCCTGACCGTTGTTACGCCGGCATCTACCAGGCCGTTTTCGATTTCTGTCGTGAACACGGTGCATTTGATGTCACCACCATGGGTAACGTATGCAACGTCGGCCTTATGGCCCAGAAAGCCGAGGAATACGGCTCGCATGACAAGACCTTCGAAATCCCCTCAGCAGGCACGGTCCGGGTGAGTGATGCGTCTGGAAATATACTCCTCGAACATGCGGTTGAAGAAGGTGACATCTGGCGCATGTGCCAAACGAAAGACCTCCCGATTCGTGATTGGGTCAGACTGGCCGTTAGCCGCGCCAGGGCAACCGGTTCAACCGCTATCTTCTGGTTGAATCCCGACCGAGCCCATGATGCGAACCTGATCGCTAAAGCCGAACTGTATCTGCAAGATCACGATACCGATGGACTCGATATCCGCATCATGTCTCCGATTGACGCAATGGGCGCTACTCTGAAACGAGTCAAAGCAGGTGAGGACACCATATCGGTTACTGGCAACGTCTTGCGTGACTACCTTACGGACCTGTTCCCAATACTCGAACTGGGAACCAGTGCCAAGATGTTGTCAATCGTGCCCCTGCTTGCCGGTGGTGGATTGTACGAAACGGGCGCCGGCGGTTCTGCGCCGAAACATGTGCAACAATTCGTGGGCGAAGGACATCTGCGCTGGGATTCACTTGGCGAATTCCTGGCATTGTCTGTGTCTATCGAAGACCTCGCTGAAAAGACCGGCAATAGCAAGGCGAAGATCCTTGCAGTCGCGCTTGATCAGGCCAACTCGAAATTCCTGGAAACCAACAAATCTCCATCCCGCAAGGTTAACGAGATCGACAATCGTGGCAGCCACTACTATCTCGCCCGCTACTGGGCCGAAGCCCTGGCCCGACAAGCTGACGACAGCGAACTCAGCGAAATATTCGCGCCTGTTGCTGAAGCCCTTGCGACTCAGGAATCCGCTATCAACAGCGAGCTGATCGCTGCACAGGGTAACGCAGTTGATATCGGCGGCTACTACCATCCGGATGAAGAACTGGCCTCGGTCGCCATGCGGCCGAGTGCGACGTTGAATTCAATCCTGGATTCGATCGCCTGATCAACGGCTGGCCTGTTCTGACGTACTGTAGGTCAGTCCAAGACTTGCATTAAACCCTGGAGCAGCGCTGTCCGCAGGGATACCGGGCACCGGCTGCCAGACAAGATCGCGAAAACCGGGCGATCGCTGCCGCCATGGTCCGCAATCAATGCGTCATCGCGTACAGTACGTAGTTGACGCCGTAACGGTAGGCCAAAGAGGTGTATTTCTCCGGATACCAGGCTTCGTCCGCCATTTCCCAGGCGTCACCGAGATCGACATTGAAGTTGATGATGACCATCAGTCGACCATCGTCATCGTATATACCTTTCCAGGTCGGCGTATAACCGTCGTGTTCGTAGGTCACGCCGTACCGGAGCGCCATGATGCCCGGAACGGGTTTCGAATGGTCGACATCAAAATGCATATTCATGATTGCGCTTTCTTCGCTGACATCGACGATAGCCCGATCGGGAAACACTTTCTCCATCGACCGCATGAAACCGGCCCACTGAACCGAGCCGTGAAAATCGTCGACGACAAGAAAACCACCACGCAACAGGTATTCGCGCAGGCGGTCCGCCTCTGCCTGTGACAAGAGCCAACTGCCAACCTCCAGTGCATAGACCCACGGGCGATCGAACAGCTGCTCGTCGGTAAGCCGGATTGCGATGCTTCGATCCTCGATGTCGACAGCCGTAAGTCGCCGCACGCCGCGAATAAAATGCATGTCCGAATCGGGCCAGTCGCGCCAGGACGTGTTGCCCGGGCCTGGCAGGTGCTGGGGGCCTGACTTGAATATGACGCGCGTAAAAGCGAACTCGGCGTAAGAGTTAGCGTCCGTGGAAATTTCGCCCTCACGACTCCAGCGGTCTTGCGCAAGCGCGGCACCGCCAAAAACGATCACAATCAGCAAGACTGTTTTCTTCAAAAAGCCACCTGCATATGCGATTTGAACCCTTGCAGCATCTGGAGTTCCGCTACTTTGCCAAAGGATCGGGACGCACCTGGAAATGCACAACAATCGGCTTTGAGCCTTTGCCGTCTTCTTTCAGCCACGGCGTACGACCGCCTTCCGGCACCCAGATGCCGCGTCCTTTCCAACCGGCCTCCGGATCGTCGATTCGACCTTCGAAACCCTTGGTATAAAAACCCATCGGGTACGGAATTCTCAAGGTGACGAATTCTTCATCGACCAGGGCGTGCACGCCGTCGAACAAATTGCCCGTTGCTATGGGCACGTCCTCTCCAAGACCCAGCGAATTGTGCTGATCAACCCAGGTGTAGTAGCTCGACTCGACGCTGAATTCGGGCAGGTCCGCAAATCCCGGGCCTGGCAGGTCGTGCAGGGTCCAGCCCTCAGGACAATGATTGCCCGTCGCCTCGGGCCCGTTCAATGGGCCCGTGCACTTGCTGCGATCGAATTCGCCCAGGTGCCCGCTGCCAAGCGAAGTCCAGACAACGCCTTTCTTGTCGATGTCTGCGCCACGTACACCGAAACCCGGCAACGGTGGATAATAGACTTCGGCCAGTGCCGATTGCGGCGGTTTATCGCCAGGGATCAAACGGGTGATCGAACCAGGATAGCGAAAGGCGTTCGAACCCCAGACGGCATCTCCGCGCGGTTCAGGCATGACCGCGTAGAAACCGTTTGGAATCCGCATATCGAGTGCCGGGTCCATCTCGGCACCGGGCTCCGTCCACTCGTCTTGTTCGCCATTGCCATTGGTGTCGAGAATGAGCGGCGCCCAACCCTGCGATGCAGCGGCGTCTCCGGTCTCGAAAAACTGGTTGGTATTCAGCCAGCCAACCACGTCGCCACCGCCGCTGGTCCAGAGCGTGTTGGTGTCGTCATAGGCAAATTGCAGGTGATGGGTGCTGAAACAGGTATCGACGAAAACATATCCGCCCGTATTGGGATCGTATACGGAGAGCTGGCGGCTGGTTCGGTCCTTGGGATAAAGCATCGCGGACGGGTGTTCTGATCCTTCTTTGCAGAAACCCGGATTCTCCGGACCCCGAATCCGCGCCGTCATCCATACCCTGCCTTCCTGATCGAGCATGGGATTATGAACATTCGCCTTGCTGTCCCAGATACGTTCGTCTCCCCAATAGGGCGACGGTGCAACCACCGGGGCAGAGTTAGTCGTCGGTGTATCCTCATCGCGAACCGGCAGGTTATAGACGGTCGCCGTGTTGGCAACCGGGTCGAGAATGGGCATCTCATCTGTACTGAGTTCCGGCGCACCGTAAAGCTTTCCATAGGCATTGACGGTTGGATTCCGGCGATCGGTGCCGGAGAGATCATGCATGTAAAACTGAGGACTTGACCAGTCGCGAACCGTTGCCACAACATTGCGCTCGGCGCCTGACGGTCGTTCCGGCGCATGCGCCGGAATCTCGCCGGCGGCAACGCGGTCTGTCCACTCGGCCATGTATTTGATCGGCAGGCCCTTCAGACTTTCTGCGGCAAGACGAATCATGCTGTCGCCCGCCTGGCCGGAGGAAATTCGTCGCGCCCAGGCTTGTTCCGACGACTCGATATCGGCGAGTGACTCAGGAATGGTACGCGTCGCTTCGTTGCCCATTTGATGACAGCCTACGCAGCCCATGTTCTTCACCCAGGTCAGGTAAAGATTCAGGCCGCCATCGAGTTCCGCTACCTCCTCTTCGGTTGGCAGATTCATCATCGCGAACCAGTAGGCCGCTGGATAAATCTTTGCGGCAGCAGCCGCATCCGGCGCAATCGTCGCAGTCAGATTCAGATTCTGTCCGGGACTCACTGCCGTTTTTTCTGAATCCACTAATCCATAGCCACGCACCCATAATTCGTAATTGGCATCAGGAAGGTCCGGAACAAGGTATCTGCCGTCGGCATCGGTCACGACAATGCGGGCAAAGCGAGTGCCGAGATCGGTTGTCTCCGCGATCACCCAGACCCCGGCCTCGGGGC
>JBPCYD010000203.1:0-7391 GCA_051007895.1 Woeseiaceae bacterium | reverse complement strand
GGTCGACTCGCAGCGCTAGCCGTTGAATTTCTGCGACCGCCATCCCGCCTGCCACGTGCCCTGCGGCCATTATCATCGGCATCGTTTTCAGTTAGTTCGACGCCACCCCGACCACCGGTCTCCTCCGGTGCGCCTGCAGGCATCTCGGGTACCGGGTATTCGATATCCGGCCCGGTGGCTGGCGTTCCAACCCCGTTTCTAAAGCCAAACTGACCGGAGAGAATCGTTGCACGTGTGGGCGAACAGACCGGTTGCGACCAGAAGTTATCGAAACGTACTCCTGAATCACAAATATCATCGAGTGTTGGCGTTCGTGCAGTCTGATTGCCAATGCCATAACAGGACAGTGTCTCAACGCCCATGTCGTCGCCGATCAATATCAGGAAATTCGGCGGAGCCGCTTCATTTTCGGCGCAATTCGCAAGTGAGCCAAAAAGGGTGACGGTTAGCAGTACCCGTGAAAGTAGTTTCGCAGCAAACATAAAGTAATCCCGACCGATTGAATTAGTGACTGGAACGCAGCGCGATGACCTGTTTACTTAGCAGCGTATAGTGTGCGAGCTCTTCTTCACTGAGCTTCCGTTCAAGAAGATTCTCCGTCTCCCACGGGTCGTCATTTAGATTGTAAAACTCTCTCACACCATTCACCCGAAGCAGTTTGTATTGGCTATTGCGCATGGCGAAATTTGCGTCCGGAATGCCTGCAAAATTTCCTGTGAAAGTGTCGGCATAGACATACTTTCTGACGGATTCAAGCTCCGGGTTAGAAAGATATGGCATAAAGCTGACTGCATCCATGATGACTTTTTCCGGCACCGTGTCCTCGACGTCAATGCCGGCCATCTCAAGGATCGTCGTGTACATGTCCGTTGAATTGACCAGCGCCTTCGAAACACCACCCGAGACGACGCCAGGCCCGGTCACGATAAGCGGTACATTGACGCCGCCCTGATAGACAGAGCCCTTGGCCTTGGTTGCCTCAATCGGCGGCCGCACATTTCTGCGATCGGAGCCGTTGTCTCCCATGAAAATAACGTAGGTATTGTCACGCTCCCCGGGCGCTAACGATGCAAGGAGACGCGCGATTTCAGAATCCATCGCCTCGAGCATTGCGTCAAAGTACATAAGCGGGTCATCACCCGGATTCGCCTGCTTGTCGACATCCGAGTAGTCGCCGTACAGCATATCTTCGGGCGGCAGATGTAGAGGGGTGTGGGCCAGGTTGAAGGCAAACCACAGGAACCAGGGATTGTCCTCCTGTTCACTGATCCATTGAATAGCATCGTCGGTCTTGTCTTTCGGCGTGTACCCGGTCTTCCCCGACCATTCGCCGTTCACAACCTTGTTCCAGGTGAAGAAGCTATCGGGGAAGCCCCTTATCAAGCCTGAGAAATGATCGAAGCCAATCAGGTTTGGATGGTCCTCCCAGCCATTGCGGCGATCCGCAACATGCCACTTGCCGATCGCGGCCGTCTTATAACCGAGTTGTTTGTTGACCTTGAACGCCATTGGCAAGGCAAATTCTGTAAGCGACAGTCCCCAGTCCGTGGGCCTGTTTGGTCCACGCCTTGGACCACCACCGGCCGATCGAGGCGGTTCCGCCGGTGCCGATACAGGTTTCGGTGGCGGGTCGGGAAAATATCCCATGGCCGCCCTGTCGCCTGTAGGACGCCCAACGCCTGTACGGAATGCGTAGCGACCGGTCAGCATAGTTGCCCTGGTCGGAGTGCATATCGGTTGCGACCAAAAGTTGTCGAAGCGCACACCCTGTTCACACAATTCGTCAAGCGTGGGCGTCTTCGCCGGATTGTCATTGAGGCCATAGCAGGAGAATGCCTCGTTGCCCATGTCGTCGCCGATGATGAGCAGTACATTTGGTTTGTCGACGGCTATGTCGCTATCAACAGTTATCTGGGCGCTGCCAATAGTGGGCAACATTATTACTGACAAAACCGCGGCAGCCGCAATTCGTACAATCAAGTTTGTCATTTTTCTCTGGTTTCCTCGCGGCCCGTAGCTTGCTGTGCTTCCCTCAGGTCTTACGTGATGTAAAAAGTCGGTTTGCTAGACACCGCGTTCCGAATCAATTAATGCTGGCTGCAGACTATCCCCATATCGCAGCCAAAGCCCGAACGGGCTATGTCGGCGCTTAAAATATCGTAAAAATTTGGCTTACGGCAAATATACCGATATATCATGGATTTTGTAGTCTTAATCGTGTAAAAACATAGTTAAATGGGCCGAGATGCCCGAATTACGGTACGTTTGAAAGTCGAACAGACACTATTTTTATTTGTTTTGTGCCGAGGGGGAACGAAAAGTAATGTCTAGCCATCAGTCGAAAACAGGCTTCGCAACCACGTGTGTTGTAGCGATTGCAGTCTCGTGTACGTTGCCATCAACGTCCGCCATTGCTCAGGACAATTCCGCCGATCTGGAAGAAATCGTCGTCAGCGCTCGAAAGCGTGACGAGCTTCTGAAAGACGTTCCCGTCTCAATTTCCGTCATTTCCGGACAGGATATCGCTGCAGCCGGCATAGAGAATCAGTGGGACCTGTTCGAGCTGACGCCCGGAATGACTTTCGATCAGGTACAGGATCGACAGGCGTCACGTCCCTCCGTCCGCGGCGTTCAGTCACAGGCACAAAACCCTGTGCGACAAAAGATCAGTTCGTTCATGGACGGTGCGCCCGTGCTCGGTCAGACCGGGTCGCTTCAATTCATTGGCGTTGATCAGATCGCAATCCTCCGTGGACCGCAAAGTGCCGCCTTTGGTCGTTCAACTTTTGGTGGTGCCATCAACTACGTTACCAAGGATCCCGGCGAAAACTGGGAAGGCAACATCCAGTTGATGATGACAAATCTCGAAAGAGAGGCAGTCTCCTTTTCGGCGAGTGGACCGATCAACGATTGGCTCGGCGTCACAGTTGATGCGAATTTCGATGAGTTTCAAGGCCCGGACGAATGGGTATCAAGTGATGGTTTCCGACTCGGTGGCACCAGCACGGATTTCTATACCGGCAAACTGGTAATCCAGCCCACCGATGCATTGAACGTAGAATTACGTTATACCCATTTGGAAACCGACGATAATCCGCAAATTGGCTACTACATAGACCAGTCTGCGCTGAATGCATGTTCCAACTACACGTTGGAGAATGGCCAAAGCTATATCCAGGGCGAATTCAATTGCGCATTGCCGGGTTTGGCTGGCGGTGTTCCTTTGAACCATGCTCCGGAAGAGGACTTCCCAGTGGGTTCCCCCGAATACTTCCTGGTGCAGTCGTTTAGTGTTGTCGATCCGCGGTCCTTCGTCGAGCGTGATCGGATTCAACTCAACCTGGATTTCGAGTTAGACAACGGGAGCGCGATCGAAGTGCTGGCGTCGAATTCCGAAGACGAACTGCGCCGCTGGTTCGACGCGGACGGCAGTGATGCAACAGCAACGGTTGCTAATATGATGGGCATGTTATCAGTTACCGGGGTTAACTCGATGGCAAACCCGAACACGATCGAAGAGCAATATGCGGAAGTTCGTTGGGTCTCACCTGACGATAGTAAATTACGCATGGTGTTCGGCGCATCCTGGTTCGACTATGAATTTCTGACGAATATTTATACGCAATATGCGGGCGTCATACTCGGCCTTGAAGATGAAGCGAACAACGGCAATCCATTCAGCCCGGTAAATATCTTGTCGGATTTTTCAACTAACACGGGTGTGTTCGCAAACATCACCTACGACATTAACGATGACACCACAGTGTCATTCGAAGCGCGCTACCAGAACGACGAAATCGTCAACGTCAACAATGTTTCCGGCCTGGAATTCGAAAATACGACAGATTCGTTTCAGCCTCGTGTCGCGGTTAATCACGCGATTAATGACGATTGGAGCGTTTACGGCCAGTTCGCTATTGGCAATAACCCCGCTGGCGTCAACATACCGTTCACGCTTAACAATGTTCCCGAGTCACTCGCCGCAGCACAGGCAGCCGGGTTTATTCAGTACGATGACCAGACCTTTCTCAATTTTGACGAGGAAGAGCTGACGAGTTTCGAAGTTGGTGTCAAAGGCGCAACTGCCGACAGAAAATTGCAATTGACGGCAGCACTCTATGTCATGGAATGGGATGACATGATTCAGCCGTTTAACTTCAATTGGGACGGTGCCTGGAACGATGGCTCGTTTGATCCCAATGGAACTGTTTTCACCATGGGTGAAACGATGGCTCGAACGTTCATTAACTCGGGCAAGGGTGACCTGGCGGGACTCGAGATCGAATCGACTTATCGGGCAACCGATAATCTCAGTATCCGCGGCGCTTTCGCTTTTCAGAAAGCTGAGTTCGATAATTTCTGTGACCCGTTAGCAGTGACAAACCTGTTCTTCACGCCAACGGACACCACCGCATCCGGAGCCCCGTTTAACTGTGTCGATGTCAGTGGCAATGACATCCCGGGACAACCTGATTTCACAGCGGCAGTTGCGGCAACCTATACGGACGAACTGGCGGGAGATTGGGAGTGGTCCGGACGATTGGACTATCGTTATCAGAGTTCTGAATACATTAATGCCGACGCGGTGAATCTCGCGGAAATTTCCGGCTTCAGCCTGGTGAACGCATCAGTAACTTTTTATGACGAACGCTGGAACATCCGCCTGTATGGCAACAACCTGACTGACGAAGACACGCCGCAAACCATCGACTACAACACGGATAACAATATTGGCGGGAATACTCGAAACTTCTTTATAAGACCGCGAATACCAAGAGAATATGGAATTCGAATAGGTCTTGCATTCGGGCAAGAGTAGAAAATGAACAGAGAAGCCCGGTCGCGCTGATGCGGCCGGGTCTTTTATTGTCTGTCGGAAATGAGTTCCTGGAGCCGAGCGGCAATTCGGCTGATCGCAGCATCGAGTTCGCGAACCTTGTAAGGCGCGATTCGATCGTCGTTTGCCAGCGAATCGAGAATCTGTTCCACCGCCTTGACTTGTAGCATCTTTCCTCGCAGCGACAACATGTCTGGTTCTATTTCACCAGCGGCAGTGCGATCGACCTCGGTGTCAAAAATGTAGATCACGCGACGCGCCGTTTCGATGATGTTGACGGGATCGTCTGCGACGTACGCAGCGGCGAGTCGCATGACGTAAAAATCCGGGTCCTGGAACAAAGCGATCGCATTGTCGATCAGGCGGATCGCCTCAATGGCAAGCTTCGGCTGTAAACCTTCTGTTGTCACTTTAATTCGCCAGTCCGCTCGGAGCTTGACGGAGTCGCGATACCAGAGATCTGTAGTTCGAATCGTGGCCAGCGCCTCATCCAACTGAGCCACTTCCTGCCAGTTCTGCTGGGTTGCCGCGAGCCAGGCGCGAATGGTGATGGCTCCGCTACCCCTGATCGTGTTCAATTCCTCGTCAATTCTTTGCGGCAAGTCTTCGTTGCGGCTGATCCTCGACAACAATGGGCGCAGCAGCGCGTAGCGCGCCTGGTGGTCGGTCGGGTCTGCGTCAATCGCCAGCAGCAGGTTACGCTGAGATTGCTGAACCTCGTTCTGTCGCTGTTGGCCCAGACCTATCATTACGAGCGATTCAGAATCGCGCAATTCTATCAGTGTGTCAGCCAGTGCCACGGCGCGTTTCTTGAGGTAAATGCTCTCCAGGCGATTCGATACATACGTGAAATTCAGCTTTACCGGGAAGTCCCTGTGGATCCAGCTGTTTTGATCCAGCAATGGGTCAAAAGGCTGCAGGACATCAACAAGTTTGTTGACCGTGAGTGTGTCCTTGTTGTCCATCGCGGTTGCCGACTTTGTCGCCATGCGATTGAAATCATCAGTGATTGGCAGAGCACCGTCAGCGAATGCCACAACATTTTCATGATCCATTGTCAGCGCAACGATAACATCCTCGACTGAACCGACACCTTGCTCAAGGTAATGAACGGTGTCGTCTGACAGCGGCCGCCCGCTTGTGGCCATATCCGTTTCCACATTTAGCGGTTGGTTCGATCCCAGGAAGAACAGTACCTCAGGATCCCATTGGTAGACACGAACGTGATCAAAAACATCGAGCATGGACGCGCACAGACTTTTCAGCAAATCTTCATCCACAAATTGCGTATTCATCCACTGCAGGTAAACGCCATCATCAGTGAGGTGCTCGTTGGCCAGCGACATGTACTCGCGCGTATACAAATGAGATGCGCCGGCCGTCCACGGATGTGAAGGCTGCGACACAATCGCGTCATAGCGCTTGTCAGTCAATGCCAGGGCGCTCCTGGCATCATTAATAAACACATTCACCCGTTCGTCGGCCAGTGGATCGTATTGACGCTCGTCACTCATAAAGCGATTTGCGTTGATCACCTCGGGCTCGAGTTCGATTGCGTCAATGGATTTGACCGAGGGCGGCACTCCTTCGAGTGCCGCACCCGCGCCAAAGCCGACCACCAGCATATCTTCAGTATCCGGCCGCGCCAGCACGGTCATAGCCGTCAACAGCCGTTGATTGTGTTTGTAGGGCGGTGCGCCCTTCAGGTTTGTCGACGCTTCAGGGAGCCCGTTGGTCCGCAGGTTAAAAAAACCACTTTCCTCCAGCACGATAACCGTCGCCGACCTGCCCACTTCGTAGTACACCATCTCACCGGTCCGGTTTGCGACGACCGGTGAAGTGCGAAGGATTTCTTCGGGTATCGGCGGCTTATAAATCAGCAGAACGATTGCCGCCGCCGCGACGGTGGCCGCAGTAACCGCACGACGATGGGTACCAATGAGAAGCGCTGTGCCAACAGCCAGGAATATGTTGATCGTCACTGCAAATTTGATCGCGCCCTCATAGCGCAAGGCTGGTATCAGGAAGAATGCAGCCACAGTAGCGCCAGCGATCGCCCCCACCGTATTCCATGAATAGACCCTGGCGGACGCCGGCGCGGCATCATATTCGTCGTTGGCAAGAATACGGACCGCCAGCGGGAAAGTGGCACCGATAAAGAGTGTGGCCGGCAGAAGTATGAAAATCGTGAGGGGCACGTTGCCCTTAAGACCAACCGATTCCGGAATGGCCAGGGGCAGCAGTTGATAGATCAGGATCGATGCGACAGCGATTCCACATTGCACAACGATGAAACCACTGATCGCCGCCGCTCGATCTTTTGCGAAGCGCGCGGCGACGGCACTGCCGATAGCAATACCGCAGAGAAAACTCGCGAGCATGGTTGCAAATGCGGCAACACTGCCACCAAGAATATGCCCGAGAAGTCTTGTCCACAGCACCTCATAGACAAATGCGTTTCCACCCGACAGCAACATAATTGGCAGAATCCAGAAGCTGCCGCGAAGTCTGCGACCTGCGTCTTCTTCCGATCGCCTGGATACATCAATCCCGG
>JBPCYD010000202.1:0-27116 GCA_051007895.1 Woeseiaceae bacterium | reverse complement strand
CCGAAATTCATGGCGCGCGTGAGGTTGGCTACTTCCACAAAGCCGCCGGTCAGCGTCGGTATCAGGGCCAGTGTAAGGTAGCCATGCGCAATCGTTTTACCGTCCGGCAATTCCGCCGCGGCCCGATCCCGATCGACATGAATCCACTGGTAATCGCCGGTAGCCTCAGCAAACTTGTCGATGCGATCCTGATCGACCGTAATCCACTCCGATACGCCCACTTCCTGACCTTCCAGCGCTTTGGCGTCGTCAATTGACCTGATGATGTGCAATTCTCTCGTCCTTCCGGTGTTTATGTTGCAGTGCAAGAAATACACATAACGTGCCGGCAGGGCAAGTTTTACGACGACAATTGTTGCAGTACGGGCGATAAAGAAACCTGAAACCCAGTATTCATGCGGGTGTTGGAATCAACAATTTGCTGCGCAGCAGCGCCGACCCGGGACCGTCGCTGCCGCGGTTGCGGACGCGCCAGGTGTTGATCTTTTTCGGCTGCACCCTAAAGTGCAGATGATGAACGACATTTCACTCTTTGCACTGGTCCTCGCTGCCGGCAGTGCAAACCGCTTTGGCTCGACCAAACAACTGGCGACATACGGTGGCGAGTCGCTCGTCGCCCGCGCAGTCCGCACTGCCGAGTCAATCTGTGGATCCAGGACCTTATTGGTTGTAGGAAACGAGCACCACGCGGTCACTGCCGCCTGCGAGCCGCTGCGCGGATTCTTTACTTATAACCCCAGGTACTCGGAAGGGATTGCAAGCTCGATCCGCAGCGGTGTTCGCTGTCTTGCGAATCAGTCAGACGGCATTCTCTTGCTGCTGGCCGATCAACCGCTGGTTGACAGGACTCATCTCGAATCCCTTGAAGAGGCCTGGAGATCTGCGCCAGAAAGGATTTGCGCGAGCGCTTACGCGAATACCCTTGGGCCACCGGCTATTTTTCCGCGAAAATATTTCGCCGCACTGACCTCACTGCGCGGAGATCGTGGCGCAAAATCGCTTCTTGAGATCAATCGCGACAGGTTGAAAATCATCGTGCATGAACCAGGCGGCGTCGACATCGACGTGCCGGCAGACCTGGAACAACTCAGGGACTGATGGCTTGCGGATGTTCGTGACCGTGATTTGCACAACGCTCGCAGTTTACCCATCCGGAATGCCCGGCAACATAGTGTTCTTTCTTCCAGATCGGTAGGCGAATTTTCACCTGATCGATGATGTAGCGACACGCTGCGAACGCCTCGTCGCGATGCGCCGACGTTACGCCAACCCACACAGCGCATTCCCCGATTTCGAGTAGTCCGGACCGATGCACACATTCGGCATGCAGCAACGGATAGCGGTTCATTGCCTCGGCGATTATTTTGTCACCTTCGACAATTGCCACTGGCTCGTATACTTCGTACTCGAGACGCAGAACTTCCTGACCCTCGTTGTGATCCCGAATCCAGCCCTCGAATCCGACGTAGGCGCCAGCGCCCCTGTCGCTGAGTGCATTGCGCAGCAATTCAGGCTGAATCGATTCGGCAGTGATGCGCAATTCAGCCTCCCGCTACCGGCGGAAACAGCAGCACTGTGTCGCCGTCGCCCACGGCAGAATCCCAGTCCGCCATTTCGTCATTAATGGCCACCTTGCAGTGCCCCAGCGGTTCAGCCGATCCATGCCGGTGCTGGAGTTTTCGGAAAACGTCACCGGCTGTATCGACATCGAAACTGACCTCCTCCGCATCGATGCCGGCATGCTCCCTGAATCCAGCAAAGTATCGTACTGTAATGTTCTTTTTCATAGCGTCTGTTCGATGCCGGTGCCGGCCAGATCTTCCGGCGAATTGATGTTATGCAAAGCGCCAGGATTTGGTTGCGTCAGCAACTGGGTCGGTGAGTTTATCAAAATCTTGCGCGGGCACTTGCATCCTTCATTCACATACCGGTCAATGATCGGACGCGCCGTCGGACGATAGATTGCACACAATGGCTCGGGCAAATCATCATGCACGCTGCGGTAAGCAGTTGCCGGGTACTCGGCTGAAGCGCGGTTCAGCAAATGCGTGATCGTTACATCATCGACCGCGGGTAAATCGCAGGCCAAAATCAACCAGCTGACCGCAGGATTCATATCCATTGCCGACAAAATTCCGGCCAGCGGACCTAAATCTTCGTACGCATCGACGATTTTTTCAAAACGCTGCCGCAACGGATCATCCTGCTGATCGGCACTCGTTGATACGAATGTTCGCCCGGTATGTGCTTGCAGCAGTTTAACCGCACGGCTCAGCTGTGACTCACCGTTTTGCGTCAACGACGCCTTGTCGGCGCCCATACGGCGACTTTTTCCTCCCGCCAGGACCAGGCCCCAGACCGATTCATTCACTGTCACGATGATAGTCCTTCTTACCGCCCGTCTTAGAGATCAGGCGAGTGTCCCGTAGCACGATCTCATGGGACAAGGCCTTGCACATATCGTAAACCGTCAATGCGGCAATACTGGCGCCGGTCAGCGCTTCCATTTCAACACCCGTGCGATGGCATACCTTGCAATGACAATCTATGACGACCTGCAATTCACTGTTTAGTTCGATCGCAATACTGCAATTGTCCAGACCGAGCGGATGACAGAAGGGGATCAGCTCATGCGTGCGTTTCGCGGCCATGACACCGGCGATAATTGCGGTTGCGAACACGGGCCCTTTCGCTGTATCAATATCGCCACCGGAAAAACGGTTTGCAACATCTGCCGGAAACTCCACGATTGCACGTGCATGCGCCTGGCGATCGGTCGACTTTTTGGCGCTGACGTCGACCATTGTCGGTCGATTTTTTTCATCAATATGGCTAAGACTGCTCATCTCTGATTACCCGCCCATGCGGTACATTTCTACTTTGTTAATCAGCGGTTTTTCTGTGGACGCTGGTGCCCTCATTTCGCTGTAACGATCCGCTCTACGGCGCCATACCGATGACATGACGGCGGCGATTTCGTCATCACTTGCACCGTTTCGCAACGGGCCACGCAGATCTGTCCCGTCCGTCGCAAACAGGCAGGTGTAGAGCATTCCGTCCGCGGACAGCCGCGCCCGACTGCACGCACCGCAGAACGGATCCGTAACCGACGAGATGAATCCGAGCTCACCCTCACCATCGAGAAACTGGTAGCGACTTGCCACCTCGCCTGCATAGTTTCTGCCGACGGCCCGCACCGGCCAGCGTGAATTGACCAATTTGAGAACGTCTTTCGAAGGAACAACCTGCTCCATAGACCAGCTGTTGCGGCTACCGACATCCATAAATTCGATAAATCGCACAATATGGCCGGTCCCCCGAAAATGCTCCAGCGTGTCCAGCAACGTATGCTCATTGACGCCACGCTGCACAACCACGTTAATCTTGACGGGTGACAGTCCTGCTTGTTCAGCCGCTTCGATACCATCGAGCACTTTCCTGATGACACCGCGGTTGCCACTCATGGCCGCAAACACCTGCTCGTCCAGGCTGTCAAGGCTGATGGTGACCCGATGCAATCCAGCCTCTGCCAGCGCGCTCGCGACTGGCGCCAGCAGGACACCGTTGGTGGTCAGCGCCAGGTCATCCACGCCCTTCAATTTGGCAAGGTCGGCGACGAGATCCGCCACCTTCTTGTCGAGTAAGGGTTCGCCACCGGTGATCCGAAGTTTGCTGACGCCGTGGTCTACTGCGATCGTTGCGATACGAAGAATCTCGGCATGGCTCAATCGCGCCGATCGGCTTAAGAATTGGTAGTCGTCCGTATATTGAGATTCGGGCATACAATACGGGCAGCGAAAGTTACACCGATCCAAGAGGGATATACGGAGGTCCTGCAGCGGTCGACCCAGCGTGTCGGTAACAGCGGGCGCCTCTGCGGGTCCGGATGACAACTTATCGTTCATCTGTGAATTCTGCCCGATTACGGCGCCCCTGTAAGCACCCTGTGTGGTCGACGGGCTGGTAATTTGGCTTCGATTGGGCCCTTTTGGTTCATTGTGCACGCCGTATGTGGTCGATATACTGCTGCGTCACGCCAGGCTGTGAGCCTTCAGCCCGGAAGCGATCCTTTCAGAATTCCGGCATAAATCGCATCGAGATGCGATCTTTCGTATCGTTGCCTGTCGGGCGCGGACGGCCATAGTCATCGACCTGCGGAAAACGCTATGAACATTGATTTGACCACAGAAGAACTCGCATTTCGCGATGAAGTCAGGGAATTTCTGGCGACAGAGTATCCGGAAGATATCCGCCGGAAGCAGGATGAGGCCATTGAATTGAGTCGCGACGACATGATCCGCTGGCAAAAAGCACTCCATCGGCGCGGCTGGTTTGCGGTCAACTGGCCGGTTGAATATGGCGGCACCGGTTGGACACCGGTGCAAAAGTATATTTTTTCCAACGAGCTTGCTGCAGCTAACACACCGGCCGTCGTCGCATTCGGCGTCAAAATGGTTGCCCCAATCATTTACACATTTGGTAGCGACGAGCAAAAGCAGCGCTTTCTGCCTGATATCCTGGACAGCACCACCTGGTGGTGCCAGGGCTATTCAGAGCCCGGGTCCGGTTCTGATCTTGCATCGTTGAAGACTCGGGCAGATCGCGACGGAGACGACTATGTGATCAATGGCACCAAGACCTGGACGACATTGGGCCAGTATGCCGACTGGATCTTTTGCCTGGTGCGCACCAGCTCCGATGTTGCCCGCAGGCAGGAAGGCATCAGCTTCATTCTCATCGACATGCAATCGCCGGGTGTCTCTGTGAATCCCATTATTACGATCGAAGGAGATCACGAAGTGAATGAGGTGCACTTCGAGAATGTGCGCGTTCCCGTCGAAAATCTTGTCGGTGAGGAAGGCAAAGGTTGGACATACGGTAAGGTACTGCTACAGCATGAAAGAACAAATATTGCAGGTGTCGCAAACTCTCAATATCGACTCAGAACGCTTAAAAAAGCGGCAGCCAAACCAATGCACGGAACGGCACCATTACTGAACAATGATGCCTTCCGACGCAAAATCGCGAAACTCGAAATCGAGCTAAAGGCACTCGAATACACTGAACTGCGCACCCTCGCATCTGTGAAAGTTGGCCAGTCGCCCGGTCCTGAATCCTCCTTCCTCAAAATTCGCGGCACGGAGCTGCAGCAGGCCATGGATGCACTGATGGTTGAGGCGGCTGGATACTACGCCCTCCCCTATGTGCCAACGCAATACGATCTCGATTTTCCTGACGAAGAAAGAATTGGTAACGGCACGGAAACCATTTCATCATTGCGGTATTTCAATAATCGCAAGGCATCTATCTACGGTGGATCAAACGAGATTCAAAAGAATATCGTTGCCAAGCACGTTCTGGGACTATAGGCGTCGGCACAATGGACTTTTCACTTAGCGAGGAACAAGCGATGCTGGCCGACAGCATCGGCCGATTCATCAATACTAGTTACGATTTTGAGACGCGTCAGAAAATTGCAGCGGGTGACGGCGGTTTCAGCCTGGAGATGTGGCGCAACTTTGCCGAACTCGGATGGACTGCCGTGCCGTTTGCGGAAGAAGATGGCGGCCTGGACGGCGGACCGATCGAACTCATGCTGATGATGGAACAGTTCGGGCGTGGCCTGGTGGTCGAGCCTTTCCTCGCCAATATCGTCCTCGCGGGTGGCGTTCTTCGACGTACCGCCGAAGCCGGACAGAAAGCCAAGTGGGTGGCTCCATTAATAGCCGGCGAATTGCAGGCAGCATTTGCGGTGATTGAACCACAGAGCCGCTTTGACGTCGCCAATACTATTTCCACCGCAGAGGCAAATGGCGAAGGCTATGTAGTGAATGGCGCCAAGTCGCTGGTGCTCAACGGCGGCGCAGCGGAACTATTAATAGTGCCTGCGCGCACCTCCGGCGACCAACTTGACCAACGCGGCATAAGCCTTTTTGCAGTTCCGGCAGATACCAGGGGTATCGACCGAACAACGTACGCGACGGTCGACGGCCTACAGGCCGCGGAAATCGTCCTTTCTGACGTGCAGGTCGCGGCAGATTCGGTACTCGGCGAAATCGACAACGCGTTTGAGACGATCGCTGCCGTAATCGACGAGGCGACGCTGGCCGTCTCCGCGGAAGCGCTGGGAATCATGCAGATCATGCATGACAAGACCGTCGAGTATTCCAAGAACCGCGTGCAATTTGGCGTACCCATCGGGAGCTTTCAGGCGCTACAGCACCGGATGGTGGATAACCTGATGGCCTGCGAGCAAAGCCGCTCGCTGCTGTACTGGTGCGTCATGCTTAATCTCTCCGACGACCCTCAATTTCGGAGCGCCGTCAGCGCGCTCAAGTACCAGGTCGGAACAGCGGGCGTCAAAGTCGCAGAAGAAGCTGTTCAGCTTCACGGTGGTATGGGCGTAACCTGGGAACTGGATATCGCGCACTTTCTCAAGCGCATGACGGCCATCAACATCATGTTCGGCAATGCGGATTTTCACCTCGATCGATATATCGACGTGAGTGCTACGAGTTCGGCACAGAGTTGATCGCTGCGGGCCCCTGAAAGACTGATGTTTCCGCAAAGCATTGCTCAGTTTTTCGGCGCCAACCAGGAGGCGCTTTGGTTATGCACGTTGATACTGGATCTCACCGGCACCGTCGTATTGTATCGACTTTTTGGAAAGGTCGGACTTCAGGTTGCCATAACGGCCGCGATAATACTGGCGAACCTCCAGGGACCAAAACTCACGTCAATTTTTGGTTTCGAAACCACGATCGGCGTAATTTTCTACTCGAGTATATTTCTTGCGACTGACATACTCAGTGAGAATTACGGTCGTGCCGAGGCGAACAAAGCGGTAAGAATGGGATTCGTAGTCAGCATTATCGTGCTCACCATGCTGAGCTTGTCAATGCTGTATGCCCCGACGGATCGACCATTTGCCAAAGATGTACACAACGCCTTCGACACGATCCTGAATTTCGCCCCGCGTTTTGTCCTTGGCTCCCTGTTCGCCTATATTGTCAGTCAGAGTTTTGATGTCTGGGCGTTTCACCAGATAAAAAAATACACTGGCGACAAATGGTTATGGTTACGCAATAACCTCTCGACCATGTCGTCGCAGGTAATTGACACGGTCATATTCTCCCTGGTTGTGTGGTGGGGAACCGTCGATCTTGTAACGGCGCTGAAATTGGGGGCAGTCAAGTTCATGTTCAAAATGATAATCGCCCTGATCGATACAAGCTTTCTATATTGGGCCCGCAGCATGTTCAGACACAAACACGTGCCGTTGCCACTGCCAGGATAACAACATGGTCGTCAGGATAGATCGGAATGGATAAATGGGACCCGTCGGGCGTGATAACCATCACGACGGACTTCGGACACAAGGGTCCTTTTGCTGCCGTAATGCAGGGAGCGATAGTCAAACGATTTCCTACGGCAAGGATTATCGACCTTGCCCACGATATCCCTGCGCACTGGCCTCCGGAAGCGGGCTTCTGGTTGAGTCGTTCGTACTCGTATTTTCCATCCGGCACCGTTCACATTGCCATCGTAGACCCCGGTGTTGGAACAGAACGAGACATCTTGCTGGCGTTAAAAGACGGTCACTTGTTCATGGCGCCTGACAACGGCTTGTTAGCACCCCTTTTGGAGAGCGCCGACAAAATCGGCAAACTGAATGCACATGCTGCCGAGTCGATCGGCGCAGGGGAGCCCAGTTTGACGTTTCACGGACGGGATATATTTGCACCCATTGCGGCAGAACTTGCGGCTGGCAAGATCACCTTTGCAGACATTGCCACAGAAATCGACAATTGGGCACCTGGCTGGATCGACGACCCGAGCAAGGCTGGCGGGCGCGTTTCGGGAATTGTGGTTACGGTTGACGCGTTCGGCAACCTGATCACCAATATCGATGCGTCACTCTTGCAGGACTTCGAAAAACCGAGCGTGAGTATTGCAGGTCAAGTGATCGAGATGAAGCCAACTTACGGTCGCGTACGACCGGGAGAGTATCTCGCACTGATCAATTCTTTCGCCGTTCTGGAAATCGCGCGATCTGAGGAAAGCGCCGCCCAGGGGCTCGGATGCGAACGTGGTGCGCCGGTGGTGGTCAGAGAAAATCCCGTTATCTAGAGCCAATTCGAAGGCATCAATGTAGTGTCCGCTCGAATGGCTGATTAGAATCTTTCGCCCGTTCCAGGACCGCTGAATTCCGCTGCTATCATTGACGCGCCGTCAAACGATTTCCAAGTCTGGCGCCATGGCAATTCTTCCGCCTCGTGATTCGCACTGATGTTATGTCAACTGGCCGGGAATCTGTCCCACCGCGCAAGGGTTTCCGCGTGTCCGGCCAATCCTTTATTCAGCCCTGCTGACTTCGGAATCGCAGAAAAGATCCCACCCCATGGAACCATTTCGCCTGGCCGCACGTGTTACTGGATAGGTACCTGTATTTGTCGGAACACGAGGGTGGCAACGAACCGGACGTGACATCGAGATTCCCGTTATCTGCAGCAATAGTTCGCCGCCCGTCGAGAACCCGTCAAGATCGAGATTCAGGCAATTAACCAACAGGGATGTTGGGCAGGAGTCAGGCACCATTTCTGACTCCTGCGAATCAGGGAAGTCGTATGGATAAATTACTTGCACGAAAAATCATCGAACGACACGAAGCAGAAAATGGACTCGTACAGTTATGTCATAGTGTTAACGGATTAAAGAATGCGGGCTATCGACACCGGCTGGTTGATGCCGGTGTCCAGTTCAACGACTGGCCAACCAAGCTTGTATCGTCGATGAACAATTTCTATGCACGCCCCCTGGCACTTTACATGGCGTCACGTACCAATCAATGCCAGCATGTCGATTGACTCAAATCTTGAATTGAAGAAGAGATACACAAGCGCTCACACCAGTCCGTGATACGGACCGACGTTTGCGATTATGCAACCGACAGGGTTGTTCGAATATGCGAGTTAGTCCGTAGCTTTTCGATGTCGTCGGCGCAACGTGCCAATAGCCACTATTACGCTCATCGTTGTGCCGTGGGCGTGGCCGTAAAACCCGGATGGATTTGGTCGGGATTCCACCGGAACCCACTGGAGCAGTGTTTCGGAAAGCGCAATAACCTGGCTCGTCCCCGCATTTGCCTTCACCGCTACATTAGTATCGATTCTTCATAGGGGATGTTCAGATCAAAGACGACGCCACTCCAGGAATTGAGTTGACGCGAAGCGGCGCCGAGAATCGAAATATCGGTGTCGTCATTGATCCTTGAGCGCCTGCCAGTGTTCGACAGGATCTCTTGGGTGGTAAACTGGCGGCGGTCAGCCACCCAACATGAGAAATGCTGCGAAAGAACCGTGACTATCAGCGACACGACACCGATATTTCGGATATTCGATGAGGCAAGGGCAAAAGCGTTCTATGTCGACTTCCTGGGTTTTAGCGTTGCATGGGAGCACCGATTCGAAGACGGCTTGCCACTGTATCTCGAGATCACGCGTGACAATGTCAGACTCCATCTAACCGAGCATCATGGCGACTGCTGCCCGGGCGCCGCCGTGCGAATCGGGACGGATAATCTGCGGGCGCTTCACGATGAATTGAGCGTAAAGGACTATGAATTCGCAAGACCGGAGATCGTAGATACTCCTTGGGGTATCCAGGAGATGTCCATTAAGGATCCGTTCGGAAATCGTGTAACTTTCGTGGCGATTGACAGAGATTAAACCTGCAGAATTTACATTTGAGCAAGCGCCTGCTTCTCCAGCTTGGCCCCAATTCGCCCGCAGACTCAACTATCGGGTATCTGACCGCAGCGAATTGATCTTTGGCAATCTGACAGAAGCGGCATTTACATATCAGCAAGTGCTTGCTTCTCTAACTTGGCCCAACTATCCCTCAACGTCACAATTCGATTAAACACCGGCTTCTCCACCGAATGATCGATGGCATCCGGTAAAAAATAGCCTAGACGTTCAAACTGGTAAGACCGATCAGCTTCTGCAAGGGCGGGCTCGAGACGCGCGTTCGCGATTTCAAGCGACTGCGGATTCAGGTGTGGCATCACGTCATCGTACGAACCCGGATTCGGCACGGAAAAAAGCCGATCGTACAGGCGCACTTCGGCTTTAAGCGCATGTTCGGCCGAAACCCAGTGAATCGTGCCTTTGACCTTGCGATCACTCGACGCGCTGCCACTTTTCGTATCCGGGTCATAACTGCACCGAAGTTCAACCACACTGCCAGCTTCATCCTTGATGACTTCATCGCAGCGTATTATGTAGGCGAATCTCAGTCGCACCTCGCCACCGGGCTTCAGCCGGAAAAATTTGCGCGGAGCCTCCTCCATGAAATCGTCCTGCTCAACATAGATTTCGCGACTGAACGGCATTTCGCGTGTACCAAACTCGGGGTTCGCTGGATGATTCATCGCAACCACCTGTTCGGTCTGCCCTTCTGGGTAATTAGTGATGACAACTTTCAGTGGTTTGATGACGGCCATTCTGCGGGGCGCTTCGTTGCCCAGAAACTCTCGGACGCTGTTTTCCAGCACACCCATCTCAATCAGGTTTTCTTTCTTGGTAACGCCAACGCGACTAATGAAATCCCGTAGCGCCTCCGGGGGATATCCACGTCTTCGCATACCGGCTATCGTCGCCAGGCGGGGGTCATTCCAGCCACTAACAACGCCGTCTTCGACCAACGCATTAAGTTTTCTCTTACTGGTCAGCGCGTAAGCCAGGTTGAGGCGCGAAAACTCAATCTGCTGCGGGCGATGTTGCGGCTCAAGTTGATCAAGAAACCAATCATACAACGGTCGGTGGTCTTCAAACTCAAGTGTACAAAGCGAGTGAGTAATACCTTCGAATGCATCCGAAAGACCATGTGCGAAATCGTACATGGGATAGATGTTCCACTGGGTGCCCGTGTTCTGGTGCGGAATTTTTCGAATTCGGTATAACGTCGGGTCGCGCATGTTCATATTAGGCGACGTCATGTCGATTTTCGCCCGTAACACGTGGGCTCCATCATCAAACTCGCCGTCCTGCATGCGCCGAAAGAGATCCAGATTCTCGTCGACGGTACGCTCACGATGCGGGCTGTTTCTTCCGGGCTCTGTCAGCGTACCGCGGTATTCTCGGATTTCTTCAGCACCCAAGCTATCAACGTAGGCCTTGTCCATTTCGATCAGCTTTACGGCGGCGGCAAACAACTGATCGAAATAGTCGGAGGCATGCGTGAGCCTGTCCTGCCAGTCAAAACCCAGCCAGCGGACATCCGCTTTGATCGCCTCGACGTATTCCTCACTTTCTTTGCCCGGATTGGTATCGTCAAAACGCAGATACGTGCTTCCTGATTGCTCCTCGGCGACGCCGAAATTCAGACAAATAGATTTTGCGTGACCAACATGCAAGAAACCATTGGGCTCAGGAGGAAACCGGGTTACGACACGGCCATTGTGTTTGCCAGCGGCAACGTCGTCGCTGATGATCTGCCGGATAAAGTCTGTTGCTTCGTTGTCGCTCATAAAACGGATTAATACATCGCTAAAGGGCTGCGCAATTGTACGCGCTACGCAACGTAATGCTAGGTTCTGCAAGTCCGGCAGACGCCCTGAATCTCAAGGGTCTGGTGAGTTGCCGAAAAGCCGCAGTCTGCTGCACTGCTATCGATCATGTCGCTGATACTCTGATCGCCGAGTTCAGCCACCGAGCGGCACTGGCGACAGATAAGGAACTGCCCGGTATGTGGGTTGTGCGGATCCGGGCAACCGACAAAAGCGTTGAGCGAATCCAGTCGATGCACGAGATTGGCCTCAATCAGAAAATCCAGCGCCCGATAAACGGTAGGTGGTGCAGCATTGCGACCATCGTTCTTGAGTTCGGCCAGAATCTCGTAAGCGCCAACCGGCTTATGACTATTCCACACCAGCTCGAGTACCCGACGACGCTGAGCCGTCAAGCGAAGTCCGCGTTCACGGCATATCTGCTCGGCAGTCTGCACGGCCCGTTCGACACAGCCAGCGTGGTCGTGTTCGCTTGCGGGAAACCCGCTGGCGGGCAATTTGTCGTTTATCACATTTTTCATTGGTCCCTCAGGTCGAATTGTAGCGCGCATTGGCCGCAGAGTATTCGCCTCATCGCGTTTGGCTAAGTCGCAGTATTCTGTACAATAGCGCGCGACCGGAACCTCTCCTTCACACGCTGGGAAAAATGCCAAAAATTCAACTACCTGACGGGTCCGAACGCCAATTTAAAGACGTCGTTACGGGCATGGAGATCGCCGCTTCCATCGGCAAGAGCCTGGCCCGCGACGCCGTTGCAATTCAGGTCGACGGCGAAATGTGGGACCTGACCCGGGATATCGAGAACGATGCGAGCATCGCTATCGTAACCCGGGGCTCCGACGAGGGTCTGGAACTGTTACGCCACGATGCGGCACATGTCCTCGCGGAGGCCGTCAAAGAACTCTGGCCGGAAACCCAGGTCACCATCGGCCCTGCAATCGAAAACGGCTTTTACTACGACTTCGCACGGGAGGAATCCTTTACCGAGGATGATCTCGAAGTCATCGAAACGCGCATGAAAGAGATTGTTGATCGCGATGAAAGCATCGAAAGACAGGTCTGGGACCGGCAGGAAGCGATTAAATTTTTTCGCGATCAGGGGGAAGAATACAAGGCGAAGATTATTGAAGATATTCCGGGTGACGAAACGCTGACGCTTTACAAGCAGGGTGAATTTATCGACCTGTGCCGCGGCCCCCACTTGCCTTCCACGGGAAAGCTCGGCAAGGCGTTTCGCCTGACGCGCGTATCCGGTGCCTACTGGCGTGGCGACGCCAGGAATGCAGTTTTGCAGAGAATTTACGGAACGGCCTGGGCAAATGACAAGCAACTTCGAAAACACCTTATGCAACTCGAAGAAGCGGAGAAACGGGATCACCGTCGTCTAGGTCGAATAATGGACTTGTTTCATTTCCAGGAAGAGGCGCCCGGCGCAGTATTCTGGCACCCGAAAGGCTGGGGCCTGTTCCAGAACCTGATTGGCTACATGCGCGAACGACAGGCTGAGGCAGGCTACCACGAGGTCAACACACCTGAATTAATGGATCGCTCCCTTTGGGAGGCCTCAGGGCATTGGGAGTGGTACGGGGAACATATGTTCACCAGTGAAACCGAGGACGGTCGGAACTATGCGATTAAACCGATGAACTGCCCAGGCCATGTACAGGTGTTCAAACAGGGCATCACGAGTTACCGCGAGCTGCCTTATCGCCTGGCCGAATTCGGCAAGGTGCATCGCTACGAACCATCCGGCGCATTGCACGGCATGCTGCGAGTTCGTGCGTTTACGCAGGATGATGCCCATATTTTTTGCACGCCGGAGCAGATCACATCCGAGACGATTGCTGTTTGCGAACAGATTCTCGGGATATACAGAGATTTTGGTTTCGAAGATATCCTGATCAAGTATGCGGATCGCCCTGAAGTTCGCGTCGGCGATGATGCAGTCTGGGACCAGGCGGAGAATGCGCTGAAGGCCGGGTTGAAATCGTCCGGGCTGGATTATACGCACAACCCTGGTGAAGGCGCCTTCTATGGTCCCAAGCTCGAATTCGTGCTGCGCGACGCGATTGGACGCGACTGGCAGTGTGGTACGCACCAGGTTGACCTCAACCTGCCTTCCCGGCTCGGCGCCAGTTATATCGGGGAAGATGGACATAAACACACGCCGGTACTATTGCATCGAGCAATGTTTGGATCGCTGGAGCGATTCATCGGGATTCTGCTCGAACACCATGCTGGCAATCTGCCATTGTGGCTGGCCCCGACGCAGGCTAAAGTCCTCACGATTACATCCGAGGCAGATGCCTACGCCCAGGAGGTTGCGCAGAGTCTGCGCGGTGCCGGAATCTCGGCCGAAGTCGACTTAAGAAACGAGAAGATTTCCTACAAAGTACGCGAACACAGTGTGGCGAAAGTGCCTGCGTTGCTGGCCGTTGGCCAACGCGAAATAGAAGAAAAAACCGTCGCGTTGCGCCGCCTTGGATCCAAGCATCAGAAGGTACTGGGCCTGCAGGAAGCTATCGATACGCTTAGCAATGAGATTCGTGACCGCGGCATCGCCGCCTGACATCATCCTGATCCTCCCGGCGCTGCCTGGCGCAAATCCGCAATCGAACAGCTTGCCGGTTATGCGCGGGCCCGCCCCCGCGGGCCAAACGTGACGTTACCTGCATTATGACTGTGCACCGCATCACAGATTAGAAATCTAGTCGGGCCGTTGCGCCACTTACCTTTAATAGCAGGGATATACTCAGCCACCGCTAGTGTGATCCAAATGCTATTAGACATAAGTCGCCAAGGAGGACGTCAGTGTCGCTGGAACAATACAAAACGCAGGTACTGTTGCTGCACAGCCAGCAGAGCACATTGGACAAACTTAGTGCAGGATTCACTGACAAGTATGCCGTCCATTGCGCAACCAGTGGCACCGAAGCACTGACCACGCTCGGCGACACGCCGATTCACGTAATCGTTTCCGCACAGGAACTGCCGGGAATGAGTGGACTTGAAGCACTACGCGAAGCAAAGAAAAGATCTCCCGACACGATCGGAATTCTGCTTGCAGGGACTGACAAGCAGGATGGCCTCGAGGCGCTGGTCGGCGATCAGGAAGTATTTGAGATTGTTCGCGGTGCAGTTACACCGGATGCGTTAATCGAGTTGATCGAATCCGCCAACCAGCGCGTCCGCCTCATGGCGTTGGCAGAATCGGCGAATGACACGAAAGCAAATGTTGATGAACCGGTCGCAGAACACATCGTCATGGAGACGTCGGAAAACGGCTCTGCCATCATCAGTGATGGAACCGGTACGATGCCCGCGCTGAAGCCCGGTAAAATAGATTTCACGCCCGGCGTCGGCGGTCGCGAAGTCGACGTACTCTGTCTGACGAAAGACGAAGAATTTCTCGGCACGATCCGGGATTCGGCACGTGGCCTGCATAATGTCTACCACGCGATTACGCCAACTCAGGCCGAAGAAATCGTGCGTAAGAACAAGGTTGGCGTCCTGGTCACGGATGCCGCTATGGTTGGCTCGAATGTCGAGGCGCTTTCGCAGCGACTGCGCAGGGACAGTCCGCGAATCGTCGCTATTGTCGCCGGGCGACGGGACGACGGCGAACTCCTTATGGATCTCATCAACCGCGGCCACGTCTACCGCTTCCTGCTGAAGCCCGTTTCACCGGGGCGTTCGCGTCTCGCGATCGAAGCTTCCGTCAAGCATCACATGGAAGCGCCAGATGACGCTTTCAAACCGAAGTTGCAGAATACAGCGCCTGCCACTCCCAAAGCTGATCCCGCGGGTAAAGCGGCGCCGCGTCCCGCGGCAGCGCCAAAGGCGACGCCGAAGCCGGCTGCAAAACGAGCGGCCGCGCCTGAAATTGCAGCGAAGCCTGTGCCTGCGGCCAAAACCGCAGCAACACCGGCGCCTGCACCGAGAGCCGCGACGAAACCTGCGGCTGCACCGCCGAAATCGCCACAACCTGCTTCACAGCCGGTGGCTAAAAAAGCGCCACCGCCAGCACCGAAAGCAAAGAAAAACAAAGCGCCGCAGCAAAAGATCGAACCCACGATATCGGCTGCAGCAGTGCAACTACCTATCGATGACGGACTGGATCAGGCCTTTGGTGAGACGAATAGTTTCACCGAGACCATGACTGGCATCGCCGCCTCAGTGGGCAAGTCTTTCTCTGCCGCCAGCGATTCAGTATCAGGCGGCGCGGCTGGAATGCTGGAATCGGTAGGCGACATGTCGTCCGGTACGAAGAATTCGAAATCCCTGGCAATCGCCGGCGTCGCTATCGCTGCTGTTGCAATCACATTGTGGATGGTCATTGGCGGTGAGTCAGAGCCCGAAGATAGTGTCGCGAACGAGGTCATCCTGCCGGCCGAATCGACACCTGCCGAACCTCGAATTACACCACCTGCACCTGCCACTGTTGCCACCGAGACCCGGCTACCAACTGCACCCGCCGCTGTCGGCAACGCTCCGTTTGCAGAGCTGCTTGAACAGGCTCGGTCCGCACGCGCTGCTGGAAACCTTATTACCCCGGCAGGAAACAGTGCGATTGACTACTACCTCGCAGTCGCGGCTCAGGCGAATGGCGATCCTGCGGTTGCAGCGGAATTGAACGATGTCGTGTCGGAGGTGTTGGGCGTTGCCGAAAGCGCCATCCTCTCGCGTAACGCGACGGAAGCGGAGAATGCGCTCGGAATGGCGCGCCTCGCCGATCCGGACAATTCACGACTAACGTTTCTCACTGCACAAGTTAACGAACTTGTATTTCGCGATCGTTCTGACCAGGCGCGCGTGGCAATTCGGGACGGCCGATTTGAAGATGCCGGAAATCTGATTGGCGAGGCCCGGTCTTTGGCTGGGAGTGATGCGACGGAAATCGGTCTCCTGACCGCGGAGCTGTCGTCTGCCCGCGCCCAACAGGAAGTTTCCGCAACGATTGCGTTGGCCAATGAACGCCTTGATGGCGGCAATCTTGTAGCGCCCGCAAATGACAATGCGCGCTATTATTTTGAATCTGTGCTTGCGAGTGACCCGAATAATCAGGCGGCACAGCAAGGCCTCATTACCGTTGCCAGCAAACTCGTGTTACAGGCACGCGACGCGATCGACAGTGGCCAGCTGGATAATGCCCAGGCGCTACTTAACAGCGCAAGCGCACTCGACCCCGCAAGCGCTGAACTGAGCGCATCAACCAATGCGCTGGCTGAAGCTCGCGCAGCGATCGTGAAATCAGCACAACAGGCCGAGCTTGCGCAGCAGGCAGAAGCCGCCCGCGAAGCCGAAGCGTTACGCCAGGCCGAATTGGCTCGACAGGCAGAAGCGGAACGACAGGCCGAGTTGGCAAGACAGGCGGAAGCTGATCGATTGGCGACACTGCAACAACAGGCTGATGCTGAGCGCCGCGCCGCGCTTGAACGGCAGTCGGAGGCGGACCGTCTCGCGGAAGAATCACGCCTGGCCGAGGAACAGCGCCAGGCCGACCTGGAACGCGAAGCGGCGGCACAAATTGTTGCTGACAGGCGCCAGGCAGATGAAGCTGCTGCAGCACTGCAGGCTGCCGAATCGCGGGCGAACGAGGCTGCAACTGCATCACCTTTGGGCGTCGGTGCAGCAGCACCGTCAAGGTCAACGCCAACGGCGGCGAAGCCAGCGAACAACGATGTCTCGGTTGCCACGGTGGCGCCGAAGCCCGAACCCACGGCGTCAAATGCAGCCGTCTCCGGAGGCGCTTCGACCTTCGGCATATCTGACACCGGCACGACCGCCGCCAACACGCAGACCGCACGGCCGCGTGAGGACGTTCAACAGCCGCCGCCCGCAAACCGGGCACAGCAGACCGACAATGCCGCGTCGGCGAACAGCCAACCGAAAACACCTGAGATAGTTCCGATTAGCCAGCTTACGCGGACCAATTATGTCGGACCCGAATATCCCCGTGCCGCCCGTCGTCGCGGCGTTACCGGTTCGGTTGACCTGAATTTCACGGTCGGCGTTCGAGGCAGGGTCAGCGAAATCGAAATTAGTCGCTCCGATCCGGGTGACACTTTCGACCAGGCAGCCATGAACGCTGTCCAGGAATGGCGATTCGAACCTGTCATCGAAAATGGCGCGGCGGTAGAGAAGCGCTCCGCCGTGCGGCTCTCGTTTGACCTGCAATAGCTGACGAAATCTTTTCCATTCGCAAAATAAACCAGATTGGACCAATTTGAGTCTACCCGGTACTCTTATGCTGAAAATAACGCATAAGAGGCAATCGTAAGTGACGGAAAGTGCCGCAAGGCAGCCGCGGAAACAACAACAGCGCAGCCTTCGAACCAAACAAAAATTGCTGGACGCAGCTCTCGAAGCGTTCTCCGAGGGCGGATTTCTTGGCACATCAACACGCGATATCGCCGCACGTGCGGGCGTACATCATCCACTGATCACCTATCATTTCAGCAACAAGGATCGTCTCTGGCGTTCGGCCGTCAAGTACGTTTTCGCAGATTTTGTGCAGGCCTTGCGAAATGCAGCGGAAATGCATGCGAATGACTGCCCCAAGGCACGCTTCGCCGCAATGATACGGATCTATGTTTACTACGCCGCCAGCCATCCTGCATTGCACAAGATTATCCTGCAGGAGTCGAGCAATCCGAGCACCCGGCTCGAGTGGCTCAGCGAGAACTTTCTCAAACCGTTGTCTGAAACTGCTGCAGAGTACATTGCAGACTTGCAGGAGAAAAATGTCGCCGTTGCCGGTGATCCCGCAATGATCTACAACATGATCCGCGTTTGTTCAGGCGGCCTGATTGCATTGGCGCTGGAACTGAAGAGCACCAGCAATATTAATTTCGAGTCTGACGCCACGCTCGACGAACTGACAGAACTTATCGTACGAATTTTCCTGCCAGGCGAGACTTAAGCGCCCGTTTCCGGTCGGAAAATGTTGAGGTGTATTTCGGCGACTATCGACAGGGCAATCGAGGCCGGGCCGCGACCGCCAATGTCGATGCCGGCAGGCCCATGCAATCGAGCTTCGAGTTTTTCAGCTTGCGCGCCGAGCTCTTCAAGCAATCTGCGGCGTCGATCGACGGGACCGAGCAGTCCAACGTAGGCAATATCGCTATCCGCAATCTGCCGCAGGTACTGCCGATCGCTAACCAGGTGATGACTCATAATTATCACTGCCGCAAACTGATCGAAGTTGATCACGTCTGACAATTCATCGACCGGGACGCAATGCAGGGTTTCTGCACCACTGAAATTTCCGGCATCGAGATAGGCGGGGCGGTGGTCCTGCAACGTCACTTTCCAGCCAAGCTCATGTGCGAACCTGACAAGCGGTTCCGCATCCAGACCAGCGCCAAGGACAAGTAATGCAGGCGGTGGCTTGAGCACCGTGAACAGAATTTTTGCAGCGCCGGACGTGTCTGAAATGCGTCGACATCCCGAATCACCTGTCGCGAGGAATTCGTCACCAAGCAAACCAATCTCTTCGGTTACGGAAACAGGCAAATCAGAAAAACCGGCGTCCTCGTCTGCAGTTACCTGGGTGGCGCCTACCCGCAGGTGCGCAATGCTTGATTTGATTACCGTCGCAGCCAACTGCATTCGGTCTCCGGAAAACACACCGGCCATTGCCGCAAATGGTTCGTAGGCTGTCTCCGGTCGCAGTGGCTGGAGAAAGATCTTCATCAGGCCGTCGCACCCGACACCGAGCCCCCACAGCTCGTCGTCGTTTTTTCCAAGATCGTAGACGACTGTTTGCGCATTGCCGGATCTGAGCACGGTTCGGGCACGTTCGGCGAGATCGCCCTCCAGACAACCGCCCGACAGCATGCCCTGAAACCGGCCATCGTCAGTGATAAGCATCTGGGCACCGCATTTGCTGTAGGTAGAACCGGCCGTTTCAAAAACGGTTGCCAGCACCAGCGGTCGACCCTCGGCCGACCAATCCTTGAATGCTCCAATTAAACTGCTGGCTGTCACACAGTCCGATCCGTTGTCGCGGGATCAAAAATACTACATGGTAGGCATCGAGAAATCCGCACCGGCACGAATCCCGGTGGGCCAGCGGGATGTCACTGTTTTCAAGCGTGTATAGAAGCGCACCCCTTCAGGGCCGTAGATCGACATGTCCCCAAACAAAGAGCGTTTCCAGCCGCCGAAACTGTGAAACGCGAGTGGTACTGGAATTGGCACATTGACACCCACCATGCCGACTTGAATACCGTTGGCGAATTCACGGGCAGCGTCGCCGTCGCGTGTAAAAATTGCCGTACCGTTACCATATTCGTGGTCGTTGACCAGTTGGGTCGCTTCGTCAAACGTGGCCACGCGGATCATCGTTAACACCGGTCCGAAAATCTCTTCCTGGTACACCCGCATATCCCGCGTTGCATGATCGAACAGCGTCGGTCCCAGGAAGTACCCGCGAGATTCAGTTATTTTGTGTGTACGTCCGTCGACGACGACCGTGGCACCCTCCTCCTCGCCGATATCGATATAGGAACGAACCTTATCGCGATGCTCGGCGGTGATGAGCGGCCCCATATCATTAGTGTTATCCAGACCATTGCCGACTTTCAGTTTTTCGATGCGAGGCAGCAATTTTTCCAGCAAGGGCTCTGCAGAATCACCCACCGCAACAATCGCCGAGATCGCCATGCAACGTTCGCCGGCAGATCCATAGCCGGCGCCGACGAGCGCATCGGCAGCCTGATCCATATCTGCATCCGGCATTACGATCAGGTGATTCTTGGCGCCGCCGAGTGCCTGGACGCGCTTGCCGTTCTCGGATGCTGTCTTGTAGACGTGTTCTGCAACCGGGGTCGAGCCAACGAAGCTCACGGCGGACACGCGATCGTCGTGCAAAAGCGAATTGACCGCGACGTGGTCACCCTGCACGACGTTGAAAACGCCAGGCGGCAGGCCGGCCTCGGCGAGGAGTTCGGCCCACTTCAAGGCACAACTGGGATCTTTCTCCGAGGGCTTCAGTATGAACGTATTGCCGCAGGAAATAGCAAGCGGGAACATCCACAGCGGCACCATCGCGGGAAAATTGAAGGGCGTTATGCCAACGCAGACGCCAACGGGCTGACGCATGGAATAGGTATCCACGCCCGTCCCTACCTGATCGTTATATTCACCTTTCAGGAGATGCGGAATGCCGCAGGCAAATTCTACGACTTCGAGGCCACGCTGAATGGAGCCATCTGCATCGTGCAGCACCTTGCCGTGTTCCTGCGTGATCAGTGCGGCGATTTCTGCACGATCCCGCTCGATCAACTCTTTTAGCTTGAACATGATGCGCGCGCGTCGCAGCACCGGTGTCCGAGACCAACCCGGCAGCGCAGCTTGTGCCGCTCGCAACGCGGCATCTACATCCGCTTCCGCGGACATCACGACTTCAGCACACTTCTCGCCAGTTGCCGAATCAAACACGTCCGCCCAACGATCAGAGGCCGCATCCCGACATTCACCGTTGATCCAGTTTGTGACGCTGCGAATTTTGCCTACCTTTTCCGCTTTCTGTGCCATTCGATAGTTTCCTGCTTCTATTGTGCGCGCAATGCGGTTCGGACCGTTTCAATGGCGGTTTCAATTTCGGCGTCGCTGATGATCAACGGTGGCGAAAACGCGAGCGTGTCCCCGGTCGTACGAATAATTACGCCATTATCGAAACAGTCGCGGAATATCGACATTGCCCTTGCCGTAGGCTGGCCCTCGATACCCTCGAGTTCGACCGCACCGATCAGGCCAAAGTTGCGAATGTCGATGACGTTTGGCTCACCCTTCAGGCTGTGCAGCGCATCTTCAAAACGGCCTTCCATACTCCGCGCACGCTCGAACAGACCTTCACTGATATAGACATCGAGCGCTGCGCACCCGGCGGCTGCAGCCAGCGGGTGACCGGAATACGTATAACCATGGAAAAACTCAATGGCGCCATCCGGGCCCGTCATGAAGGTATCGTATATTTCCTGCGACGCCAGCACCGCGCCCATTGGTACAGTGCCGCTGGTCAGCCCCTTGGCGGTTGTCATCAGGTCTGGAGTAACGTCGAATCGAGCAGCGCCAAACGAATCGCCCAGACGGCCGAAACCGCAAATGACCTCGTCGAAAATCAGGAGAATGCCGTGCCGGTTGCAAATTTCGCGAAGCCGTTTCAAGTAACCTTCCGGCGGAAGTATGACGCCAGCTGAACCAGCGATCGGCTCAACGATAACGGCTGCAATAGTCGATGCGTCGTGTAGCGCGACGATATTCTCGAGTTCGTCGGCCAGGTGCGCTCCCCATTGCGGCAATCCGCGCGTGTAGGCGTTGTGCTCGACACTGTGCGTATGCGGCAGGTGATCGACACCCGGTAGCATCGTTCCAAACATCTTTCGGTTCGGTGAAATGCCGCCAACCGATATGCCACCAAAACCGACGCCATGATAGCCTTTTTCCCGGCCGATGAATCTTGTTCGTGCCGCATCGCCGCGCGTCCGATGATAGGCGAGCGCCATCTTGAGCGCGGTGTCGACCGCCTCCGAACCTGAATTGGTGAAGAAAGCATAGTCGATACCGTCCGGTGCCATGTCGGTCAGACGATTGGCCAATTCGAAGGCTGTTGGGTGTCCAATTTGGAAGGCCATCGAGTAATCCAGGGTTTCGGCCTGAGCCTTTATGGCTTCAACAATTTTCGGGTTGCAGTGGCCGGCGTTGCAACACCACAGTCCGGCAACAGCATCCAGCAGTTTGTGCCCTTCGGTCGTATAGCAATACATGCCTTGGGCACGCGAAATTAACCGCGGATGTTCCTTGAAATAACGGTTACCGGTAAACGGCATCCAGTGGGACTCAAGATCGGGGAGATGATGGTCGAGTTGTCGTGCTGTGTTGTCAGTCATAACTGAGCTCCGTTTTATCCCAGGTTCATGTCGCAGAAATTCACCGCGCGGGAGCGTTCTCGTGCAGTTAGCCAGTCAGGGTACTGTAAGCCGAATCAGTTAACAATATTTAAACAATCGAAAATAACTCGCTGTTTTTATTGAATTATTGGTACAATTTGTTAATTATTCTTAACAATTCAACGCGAGGGAGCGGCATGGAGAATATCGGCCTGAGACTGAAGGCGTTGCGCTCGTCGAGAGGCCTGTCGCAGCGCAGCCTGGCGACTGCATCGGGTGTTTCCAATGCGACGATTTCCCTCATCGAAAACGGGCGGACCGATCCCTCGATGGGCATGCTCAAGCGGATCCTGGATTCACTGAACGTCTCCTTCGCCGAATTCTTTGCTGCTGATTCACTGACGGATAACCGGTACTTCTACAGGCACGCCGAGCTATCGGAAATCAGCAGCGGTCCGATCTCTTACCTGCAGGTGGGTAGCGATCTGAGCGGGAGCCAGCTGCAAATTTTGTATGAACGCTACCAGCCCGGAGCAGACACCGGGCAGTCAATGCTAAGTCACGATGCTGAGGAAGGCGGCGTAATCCTGCAGGGCAGGCTCGAGGTAACCGTTGGCACGCAGGTACAAACGTTGTCGGCGGGTGACGCCTATCGCTTCAGCAGCAGTCTGCCGCATCGCTTCAGAAATACGGGAAAAGAAGACTGCCTTATCGTTTCTGCGTGTACACCACCGAGTTTTTGATCCGGCACGAGTCGCAGTCCAGTCCGGGTTTTCCGTACCCGTCAACGGCAAGACATCGATTCAGCCATTTGCGATACTGGCTGGGTTACGAAAAATGAGTCGAGGCAATGCGCGCACCTGTCAACCCGGATTTATCGACCCGTTCGGCAACCGCCCACTGGTTGACACTGCTCATCGGAGTCGCCTTGTTTTTCGATTCGGTATCTGCCACTGCGCAGAATGACGAGGCCGCAGGTGGTCCGCGGTCATTGATCGGTACGCCGTTACGGGAACCAAACTGGAGCGCCGCGACCAAAGCGAAACTTGAAAAGGATCTGGAAATTGCCAGGGCGGTAATGGATATTGCGCCGGAGCGCGAAGACTCCTATATCTGGTTAGGACGTCGACTCGGTTATCTTGCCCGTTACGGTGATGCGATCGACGTGTTTACAAAGGGTCTCGAACGCTTCCCGGACAGCTACAAACTGTTGCGTTTTCGCGGCCGGCACCTGGCAAGGCACAGGGAGTTCGACCGCGCGCTGGCCGACTATCGCCGAGCTGCGCTGCTGGTTGAAAACGTGCAGGACAGTTACGAGCCGGATGGCATTATTAATGCCCGGCATCAATATCTAGGTTCCTATCGTGCCAACATTCATTATTACCTTGGGCAAACAAGTTGGGCGGTTGGGGAATACGGCGACGTGATTGAGGGTATGGAAAGATCCAGCAACGAACCGCTGGTTCAACACGGCGATCGCCGCGTTGCAACAACCTACTGGCGCTACCTTGCACACCGTAAACTGGGACAAGAAGAAGCCGCGCGGAACCTGGTCGCTGAATTTCCGGAGGACCTTGAATTACTGGAGAATCACACCTATTACGAAGGCGTCCTGTTTTTCAAGGGCGTCCTCGCAGAACATGAGTTATTGCCCCGAGCGGACAGTATTGCCAAGTTCGCAATCGCAATGGAGCATCATTTCAATGGGAATGAAGACATTGCTACCCGAATGTGGCGAGAAATTGTCACCGACGCTGCACAGGGGTTTTGGCCGGCAGAATCGGAACTCAGGTCGACCGTACAAGGCATCAATTAAATGCTGTAGCGCCAGGAAACCTGAGTTGTCATGCGTCGTTTTTGTTCATGGCAAGTAGCCGGTCCAGCGCATTCGCAAAAGCCTGCCGATCGCTCTGACTGAGTTCTTTCGGCCCGCCGGTCTGAAGACCACTGCTCCGTAACGTGTCCATGAAATCCCGCATGTTCAGTCGCGCCCGGATGTTTTCCGTGGTGTAGAGTTCACCCCGCGGATTCAAAGCGTGAGCACCTTTTTCGATGACTTCGGCAGCCAGCGGAATATCTGCCGTAACAACCAGGTCTCCCGTGCTCAATCGAGCAACGATCTCGTTGTCGGCAACGTCGAAACCCGAGGCAACCTGAATTGAATTGAGATACGGTGACGACGGCACGCGGATAGACTGGTTGGCGACCAGCGTAGTCTCAGTCCTGGTGCGCCTCGCCGCTCTGAACAGAATCTCCTTGATCACTACCGGACACGCGTCCGCATCGACCCAGATCTTCAAACGCCCGGCCTATTCACCGATATCCTCGTTCCACAGCGTGGGTTGCTCACCGATGAATGTCTCCATCAGTTGGATGCACTCGGGATCGTTCACGATCTCGAGCTCGACACCACGACTGCGCAGGTATTCTTCAGGACCCTGAAAAGCCTGATTCTCGCCGATGACGACGCGGGGAATCTTGTACAGCAGGACGGCTCCGCTGCACATGTCGCAGGGTGACAGGGTTGAATAGAGAACTGCATTGGCATATTCCGCAGCAGTCAGCCTGCCGGCGTTTTCGAGACAGTCCATTTCAGCGTGCAACACGGCACTTCCTGACTGCACTCTCCTGTTGTGCCCTCGTGCCACGATTTCGTCGTCGATGACCAGCACCGAACCAATCGGAATGCCGCCGGCAGCGAGGCCGGTTTTTGCTTCCTGGATAGCAGCGTCAAGAAATTGCGATCGCTGTGCGGGCGCTTCGGGCATCAGGTCAGGCGATCAATTTGCCGGTCGGTGCGCGTACAGGTTGACCATTTCCATCGCCAGAGTCGCACCCGCAAGTGCCGTGATTTCGCCGACATCGTATATGGGAGCTACTTCGACGATGTCCATACCGACAACATTGATCCCGACCAGCCCCCGCAGAATGGCAATCGCCTGATGCGACGTAAGTCCGCCGCAGACCGGTGTGCCGGTGCCCGGTGCGTAACTCGGATCGAGGCAGTCGATGTCAAAGCTCAGGTACACCGGGTCATCACCGAGTACTTTACGGGTCTCTTCGATCACTCTTTCTACGCCATTGGCGTGCACATAGGGACCGTCGAATATATTGAATCCAAGCGTGTCGTCATTGGTTGTTCGCAACCCGATCTGCACCGACCTGGCAGGATCGACAAGCCCCTCTTTCGCGGCATGCCAGAACATCGTGCCGTGATCGACACGACCTTCCTCGTCTTCCCAGGTATCGCTGTGCGCATCGAAATGCAGGAGCGACAACGGTTTGCCATGCTTTTTTGCGTGTGCCTTGAGGAGCGGCCAGGCAATGAAATGGTCGCCTCCCAGTGTCAGCAAACCGGGTCCTGCTTCGATTATGCTACTCGCGTGCGCCTCGATCGCGTCCGGTATGGTTTCCGGTCGCCCGAAATCGAAAAAGCAATCGCCGTAATCGATGACTGCCAGTTTGTCGAACGGGTCAATGTCGGTGGCGTAAGGGCGCATCCAGGAAATACCCGACGAAGCAGCCCGAATTCCCCGAGGACCGAAGCGGGCGCCAGGTCGGTTGGTCGTTGCCGTGTCCAGCGGCACGCCGGTTACGACAAGATCTACCCCTTCGAGGTCCCTGGTATATTTTCGGCGCATGAACGAAACAGCACCCGCATAGGTAGGCTCGCTGGTCGTGCCATACAGACTATCCCGCTCGATAGCATTATCGCCGGCTTTCTTAACCGTCATTAATTTCTCCAAAAAATCAGAGCGATTGCTGTGTTAGATCCAGGCATTTCCATGCCTTCTCAATCAGTTCGTCCGCTTCCGCATGCGACAATGTTAACGGCGGCGCGGTCACGATCGTATCACCCACCGCCCTCATCACGAGACCGTTATTGACCAGCATATCCCGGCAAATCGTACCGACACCGTCGTCTTCCTCAAACCTTTGCAAGGATGTCTTATCGCTAACCAACTCCAGCGCGCCCATCAAGCCGACCATGCGCGTTTCGCCGACCAGCGGATGTTCTGCCAGTGTCGCCCAGCGTTCCTGAAGATAGGGCCCGATGTCGTCGCGCACTCGCTCGACAAGTTTTTCCCGTTTCAGGATGCGAATGTTTTCGATCGCAACCGCGCACGCCGCCGGGTGACCTGAGTAGGTAAAGCCATGAAAAAACTCGCCGCCTTTGTCAACGAGAACGTCGGTTACCCGGTCCCCGACCATGACTCCGCCCAGCGGCAGGTAACCCGAGGTTACACCCTTGGCAAAGGTCATCATATCGGGCTTCACGCCGTAGTGGTCCGCGCCGAACCATTCACCGAGTCGCCCAAAGCCGCAGATAACCTCGTCGGTAATCAGCAGGATGCCGTGCTCGTTACAGATTCGCTGAATTTCCGGCCAGTACGTGTCTGGTGGAACAATGACGCCGCCGGCGCCCTGGATGGGTTCACCCACGAACGCCGCAACTTTGTCGGCACCGACTTCCTCTATCTTTTTCTCGAGTTCTCTCGCGGCAAACAGGCCGAAGTCGTCCGGTGACAGGGAGTGAGCGCTGCCGAACCAGTATGGCTGGTCGATGTGTGTGATATTGCCGAGACTGCCACCCTGTTGGTGCATTTGCGTCATGCCACCCAAGCTTGCGCCCGCGACGGTCGATCCATGAT
>JBPCYD010000201.1:0-14450 GCA_051007895.1 Woeseiaceae bacterium | reverse complement strand
GCGAGCTGGTCCTGGGTGAATCGCTGCTGCTTCCTGACCCGGGCCAGGCGTTTGCCGAGTTCGCTGAGAATCTCGGATTCGGGGCTTAATTCATCGATTTTCATATAATCAAATGTGATTGATAAATGGCCAAATATTACAAAATAGATCAATATTGATTGATGTATAGCAAGTTTATTACGCACTATTCATCATTTGCCAGCGAATTGTCAATAAAACAATCGAATATGAGTGTTTTTTTCAATAAATAACAAAAAAAGATCACAATTGATATAAAAAATCCGAAAGATTTCACCACTGCCCCGAACCTTCGAGTCAGTAAATCGAGCGGAATTTTCATAGGCGTACAATGAATCCAAAAAACAATTCAGGAGAAAGCCATGCAGATTCCAATAACGCTCATGTATGCAAGTATTCTCGCGCTCTTCGCGCTGGTTCTTAGCTTCGGTGCGGGGACAGCCCGGGGCAGGTCAGGCGCTTCGATTCTATTTGGCGATCCACCCAATATGGAGCTTGCCGAAAAGGTCAGGCGCCACCAGAATTTTCTTGAGTATGTGCCAATATTCTTGATCGTTTTCGGCGCGATTGAAGCGAACGGCGGCTCGTCGCTGTTTCTGTTTATCGTCGGCGACCTGTTGATCATTGCAAGAATTGCACACGCCATTGGCCTGAAGCACGACAATATGGGACACGTTGGGCGACTGATCGGTGCAGGCGGCACAGCATTGCTTACGCTGGTTGCTGGAATCTACGGTCTTTGGCTGTCGTTCGGTCCCGTGGCTGAGATCGCGATGTCGCTGTTCTAGCAACCGTGTCGTCACCGATGGCACCCTGGCCGGGTGCACCACGGCCATACGGCGAACAAATTGTGGAAGCCACGCGAAAGCACAGTAGACTGGCGCAGTCTATTTCGATGACTACAGGCTGACTGTAACCATGTCACAGGAAGGGAAGGACGTTTCACCAAGCCCGTTAATGCGTAAGCATTGGCAACACATCGACAAACGTTCTCTCGAAGAGTGTCGATCTGCAGAATGGGAGACGCTGAGTAAACAAAAGCGCGACTACCTCGATGAGCGTTGTGCCGATGAAGTATTGCGCATGCTGAAGATCCAGGCAGAAGATCCCAGCTTCGGCTATTCGGTCAATATGTATCAGCATTGCCTGCAGACGGCGACCTTGATGTATCGCGATGGTTTGCCGGAGGAAGACATTGTCGTTGGTCTTTTTCACGATATCGGTTACATGGTTTGCCCCGATGCGCACGGCAGTTTCGCGGCTCTTCTGCTCAGGCCCTACATTTCCGACCGCAATCACTGGATGCTGGAACACCACGAGGTGTTTCAGCAAATTCATTTTCATGAAATGGATGACATCGACCCTGACGAGCGGGAGCAGTGGCGCGGTCACCCGTATTTCGACTGGACTTCAGAATTTATTGCGAAATACGACCAGGTCGCGATCAATATCGATGAAGAGATTTTGCCGATCGAAGAATTCGAGCCCATGGTGCGCCGAGTCTTTGCAAAAAATCACCGAGCGCCGACCATCTGAAAAAATCGCTCGCTACTTTGCGTTCTGTTCTGCCTCGATTTTCTTGTGCAATGCGCGTCGAAACTGCACTGCTGCCGCGTCGACACCCAAGGTTATGTTCGGCGTTGAGGCGTTTTTCAGCCCCTCGTGTACCGCCTCAAGTATTTCCCGATCTTCTTCGAATGCTGTTCGCGCACCAGCCGCAATTTTCTTCGTGATTTCATCGTCGTGCGGATCGGTATTGCGATGCTGCAGCCAATAGTAGCGCGTATTGTCTTCATCGACCGGTGTCAGGAAATTGTATGACACCATTAAGTAATCGCGATCGTCCGGCGCATAATTGCTGCCGCCTTTTCCAGCAGCGGTGTAAATCGACTTATTGATCGCACAGGAGGGGAACTGCACTTCATAGTATTGGAATCGATCGACGCTGCCATTCGTTTTAACCAGGTCGGCGTAGAAAGGTGGCGGTTCCTGGTCGAGGATCCAGCGCGAAGCGATAACCCCGTCGTCGCTGATTTGCATGGTGATGTCGGTGTCTTCCGTGCCGGCCGCCGCAAATGACGACGCATGGACCCAGGCAACGTGTGAGGGGTCGAGCAGATTATCGACCAGGTGGAGATAGTCGCATGCACAGTCCATTGCATCGCCTGAGGTGATCTTCCAGGTCGGGTTATCGTAGTTTTCGATCGACGGAATGAGAGACGTGTCTGCTTGGCCTGGCTCACCCATCCATATCCAGACGAGGCCATACTGATCGGTGCACGGGAAACTCTTCACCTGTGCGCTGGCCGGAATCAGCTTCTGCGTCGGTGCGGCAATGCACTTTCCGGTGCAATCGAATTTGAGCCCATGATAACCACATTCAACGGCATCTTCCCTAAGCCTGCCTTTCGACAGTGGCAGTTTTCGGTGCGGGCAGGCGTCCTCAAGGGCGACCGGCGTACCGTCGTGCTTGCGATAGAAGACGATCCGCTCCCCCAGGATCGTCAACGGTGCAAGTTCGCGGGTAATATCCGCCCGCAGTCCGGCCACGTACCAGGCATTCCGCAAGAACATCAGGTGTGCCTCGAATCAATTGGATCGAAATTCAGAGTCATGATTCAAGTGTATCGATTTGTGTCGCTGATGCAGAGTCGTCGCTGCGAAAAATGGCAATGCCGAACGCTGCCATCAGCAAGGACACGCCAATGTTTATTACGCTCAGAAAGGCCCACGGTGCGTATTGCATCGTGGTTACGCCAAGGCTTGCCGAGAAGAATGCGCCGGTTGTGGTCCACGGAATGAGTCCTGCCGTCAACGTGGCGCCTTCCTCAACACTGCGCGAAAGCATCCGCTGTTTCAGGCCCATGTTGCGAAAGCTCTCTTTAAAAATCTGGCTGGAGAATATTATAGTCAGGTAATTTTCGCCCATGCTCATGTTTACAACGATGCCGGTCGCTATAGTGGAACCGACCAACTGCACCGCTGTCCTGATCTTGCGAATCAATGCGTTGGTTAACGTTCTCATAATGCCAACACCATCGAGAACGCCACCCAGTGCGAGCGCAATCAGAGCAAGTGACAGCGTCCACATCATGCTCTGAATGCCACCACGATTAAGCAATGTATCGACAGTGCTGACACCCGAATCAATTGAGTAGCCGTATTGGATGCTGGTAAAGATGTCTCCGAAGCTGCGGTCCTGCGCGAAAGCGGCGAGGCCGATTGCTACCAGGGAAGCAGAAATCATGGTCGGTTCGGCTGCCGTTCCACGGATGCTTAAGGCCATAAGAACGAGAATTGGCAGCAGTGCCAGCGGGTCAATTGCAAATATCGAGTCGAGAGAATCTCTGATCGCATCGACGTCACCGCCGGCGGCGACGGTACCGTCATATTGCAGCCCGATCGCTGCAAACAACAGCAGGGAAACCAGGTATGCCGGTCCGGTCGTGTATGACATGGCGCGAATGTGCGAGTAGATATCAGTTTCGGCGCAGGCTGCGGCAAGAATAGTGGTATCCGATACCGGTGACATTTTGTCCCCGAACAAGGCGCCTGAGACGACCATGCCCGCTACGATGGGGAGCGGAATTCCGATGACGGAGCCGAGACCGACCAGCACCACGCCAATCGTACCGACTGTTCCCCACGACGTTCCGGTCGCGGCGGACATAAAGCTGGTAAACAGGAGTCCAGCGGGAAGAAACCACGTTGGACTTACGTAGTCGACCGAGTAGTAGATTATCGCCGGTATTGTGCCGCCTTCGATCAGTGCCGCGATTACAATGCCGATCAGGATAAACATGTAAAGCGCGCCCAATGCCTTGGCGATACCGGCGCTCATGAACTTCTTCAGCTTGTGAAAGCGTACGCCATTCAGTGAGCAGGTGACGCACACCCATAAGAGCGCCCCGATCAAAAGAATGTGCAACTCGAAATCGCTCAATGCGATGCCGGCAATCATGATACTGAGCACACCGCCAAAACTGATGAACGCCTGCATGAATGAAGGGTCTTGTTGACTCATATTCGTATCATTCATGCGGCGTTAAGTGGAGTGTGAGACAGCCGCCGCGGCCAGCGTGTCCTGGTAGGCGAAAATGGCAGGTGTCCCGCCGGTATGCAGGAAAATATTGCTTGACTCAGGTGACGCGAGTTTGGCGTGATGAATCGTGCCAGCCATCACCTTACCCGTATAGACCGGGTCAAGAATCAATCCCTCGGTCCGTGCCGCCAGCATAATTGCATCCAGGACGCTCTGTCCCGGTACGCCGTAACCCGGCGCGAGAAATCCGTCGTCCAGCTTGATGTCAGCATCCGCCACCGGATTTTCTGTCCCAAGAAGCGTTGCAATCTGTGCGCAGGTATTCGCAATACGTTCCCGCTGCAGTTCGGCCTCTCGTCGTACGCAGACGCCGATGACGCCAATTTTCGAACCCAGCGTTTTTAGCCCAAACAGCAATCCGCCGTGCGTGGCGCCCGAGCCCGAGCCAACGAATACATTCTCGACCTCCAGACCGGATTCATTAACCTGGTGCAGCAATTCCTGCGCCGCCACAACGTAACCGAGCGCACCCAAAGGCGCGTGCCCTGGGCCGAGCGGGATGATATAGGGGTTGCGCCCCTGTGCCCGCAACTCATCCGCAATTAGTCCAACCTGTCGGTCGGCACCAGCTTCGTCCTCGCCGCTTGGATAGGAGGACAGTGTCGCTCCCAGCAGTTTGACGATGAGCACATTACCCGACTCACGGTACTGCTGATCCGTATTTGCAACCCGCTCCTCCTGCTGAATGTGACACTCCATGCCAAGTTGCCGCGCAGCGGCCGCGGCCGTGCGAACAAAGTTCGATTGCACCGCACCGGTAATCAGAATCGTGTCGGCACGTTGCGCCACCGCTTCGCCAAGGTAGAACTCGATTTGCCGGACCTTATTGCCACCAAATGTGAGTCCCGTGCAGTCGTCACGCTTGACGAAAAGCCTGGCGCCGCCACAGTGTTCGCTCAGGTTTGGCATGAATTCGAGGGGCGTAACACCATCGAACAGGATCGTTCGCCGAATATTTCCGAGCGCACCCAGTTCGGCAGGAAACGTTTGCGTGCTCGATGGTCTTTTTCTTATCGGCATTTTTCGCTCAGTCATTCAGGTTCAGCAGGAGTGTGACGGCGGTCGCGATCAACACGACAATGATTATGCTGCGAAACGCCGCCTCGGAAATTCGGTGACTCAAGTATCGGCCCGCCAGAATACCGACGGCGGTCGGAATTGCCAGTTCAGCACTGAACAAGACGGTATCCTTGCTGATTCCTACAATGAATGCCTGTAACAACAACGCCGCAACATAAGCGAAGATGAACATTATCAGGATCGTTGCGCGCGTCACGACCTTGCCGAAGCCTCGCGCAGCCATCCATGCAGCAGGCACCGGCCCAGGCATCGCCAGGCTGCCACCCATGATTCCTGCGATGGTGCCGATAGAAATCTTCTCGGTAACCGGGAGCTTCTGATTTACGTCAGAGAGGTTCCAACGATTGCCGAAAAGCAGAAAGAACAGCGCCAGCAGAACGAATAATGCGGCAAGTGCCTTCAGGTATACGATGTCGAGAACCATGAATATAGCGAGTCCGAGCGGAGATCCGATCAACAAGCCCAGGACCAGTTTGGGCAGCACGGTTGAATCGAAGTGTTGCCGGACTGAAGGTACCAGGAGAGTCGCGATCAGAAGGTTGAGAATAATGCTGATCTGAATGGCGGAGCCATCGTTGAGGGTTGCCAGCAGGAGTGGGCCGGCAATGATGCCAAAACCGATACCGGTTGCCGCCTGCAAAGTCGCAGCCGCAAACACGGCGAAAATCAGCAGGACGAACTCCGGATCCATAGTGGGGTGAGATTGAGGTGATGGGCGAACGGGCGAGTATCGCACGAGAATGCATCGTCTGCGCCCGTATGTTGCCTTGATACCCGGGGCGGTAAGAAAATCGACCGGGATACGGATAATTCCTGACACTCGGCGCACGAAGGAGTGTCGCAAGTCAGGGCAACCGGTATGACTTGATTCGAATGGCGATACGCACGATAGTGAATTGTCTGCAGAGGAAACGCCTATCCACCGGGGGCGCCACCATAAGTGAGGCACAGATGACTCGGAATTACCGCCGCAAATTATCTGCAATGACTGGCTTGTCCATCGCGCTGGTTTGTCTGGGTGCTATCAGCGGTGATGGATCTGGTGACATTTTCGTCGCGTTTTCCACGGCAGGCCCGGATTCGATCAGTGAAGATTCGGTCAGCATGGTTGAAATGTTTCCGAACAACGGCCTGACCCGGGTTTTCGCGGCGACCGTGCAGGCCACAGAGGAAGCGATTGTGAACGCGATGGTCGCTGCGGAGATCGTTGTCGGAGTTGATGGGCTTCGAGTCGAGGCGATTCCACACGATCAGCTCCGAACTGTTTTTCAAAATCAATGACGCGTCCTGAGCATGACGCTTACGATACTGCACAAGGGACACTGATAAGGGACTGATCTGGAATGAAAAAGATCGTAATTACATTTTTTTGCGCCGTGACCATGTCTTTCACGTTGAACGGCATCGCGGCGGAAATTGAAACGGTTGCCGTGATCGGCACCGGAGACATGGGTGACTCGTTAGGGCCGCGCTTTGCCGAACTGGGATACCGGGTGGTCTATGGTTCACGCAGCCCTGACAGTGATAAGGTAAAAGCGCTTGTCGAGAGAACGGTCGGAGACGCTTCCGCGACAACACAGGTCGAGGCCGCACGGCAGGCCGGTATTGTCCTGACACTGGTGCCGTGGCCTGCGATGGCGACGGTCGCCCAAAACCTCGGGAACCTGGATGGCAAAATTGTTATCGATGTTTCCATGCCTTTTGAGCAGGGTGACGACGGCTATCCGCAACATTTGTTGGAGACCTCAAGCGCCGAAATGATTCAGGGCTGGAATCCGGGCGCCAAAGTCGTCAAAGCGTTTGCGACGCTTGGTTCGCAGGTCATCGACGATCCAACAGTGGAAGGTGGGCTGATCAGCGTTCCGATTGCTGCAAATGATCGGGGTGCGAAGGAAAAGGTGGCAGGTATTGTCGCCACGTTGGGGCTGGACCCCGTAGATTTTGGCCCGCTACGCATGGCCAGGGACATAGAGATCATGCAGATGATCTACATGATTCCACTGTCGCAGAATCGCGCGCAAAACTGGGAATTCTTTTTTCGCCGCAGCGATCACTATGGGTGCTACCTGTCTGGCGAGAGCACGTCGGAGGGTTTGGCTCCGGTTTATGATGCGAATGATCTTGCGGAGTTTCCGCAAGTGAGTGGATCTGCGCCGGTTTGCGCCGAATAACAGCACTCAAGCTTCCCTCTACGACCTGGATTAGAGGTGGGGTTGGACTGACGAAGTTCAGGCCCATGCATTCGCCGGGCGAATTGGCAGTGAAAATGGAGGTAGTGCGACATCGTCGATTCGAAGTCTGAAACCGTGAGATTGGTACCCGCCGTGTTCACTATACTTTTAGGGGCGCTGCCGGCAACGTATCTTTGTTTGCTACCGGCTGCGTTGATTGTTAAGTCCATTCAGCTGCTGGCCGGCGGCGGTATATTCCCGGGTTCTCTCGGGCTGCTTTACGGGTTTGCCGCGCTATACGGCGCAATGGCATTGTGGTTGGTGCCCTTCACCGTACGAAACCCTGTTGTTATCACGGGCCTGGTTGCGGGCGTGCTCGTTATCTCGCCGATCACGTATGCCGCAATTTTCAAGCCTCAACTCTACGATCGTGAAAACTGGCTTTACACGCTGGCAAGCATTCTGCCGTTCGTCGTTGCCCTGACGTGGCTGGCCTATTTCGCCATTAACAAACGCGATTTGGCGAGCCCAGCAGCCGCCGATGAAAGCGAAGTAAATGAATAGTACTGCGTGAGCGAGATGTTGCGTTCAGTTGGCAACGCAAATTGTAATTAACGACGAGATACAGGAGGCGTCAGTGGAGTGGACGTTCGTGCTGGGACTTAGCGGCATAACCTTGCTGGTTATTGGCGTAGTCATCTATTTTGGAATGAAGCTAAACAAGGCCGTACTAAAGCCCGCTCCGGAAATGACGATGCCGCTCTACATTACGCCAGTTGGCACGGTGCTGTGGGCGTGCGTTGTTGGTTGCTGGCTGATCTGTATCATAGCTGTGAAGCTCAGGCCGGAGACGCCGCTCGGTGCGTTCGCAGGAACTGCGGATGGGGCGGGGCTCGTATTCATAGGGTCGATCGTTATCGCCGCAGTTGCGGCGAGCATACTGGAAAAGCTTGGCTATCCTGTTGCAACGAGAGGCGAAGAGTCCTGAATCAGTCGCTGCGCGGCAGGGGCAGCATCCGGGTAAAAGATGAATAACACAACTAAGAGTGCGGCTGAGATTCACAAGGGAGACTTGCCGGTTCTCTGCCTGAGTGAAACGCAGGTTGAGGCCTTGCTCGATCCGGAACAATTAATCGAAGCGCTGGAGCATGGATTTATCGCCATGTCCCAGGGGAAAGTGCAGTCACCCGATCGGCCGGAAATCTCAGTTCCGGATAAAGGGTTTTCACTGGCAATGCCCGCCTGGATGCCTGGCATGAATATCTCGGTGAAAGTGGTAAATGTTTATGAAGGCAACCTGGACCTGGATCTTCCCAACCATCTCGCCACAATCACATTGTACGATCCCGATACCGGAAGGCTGCTGTGCGTGATGGACGGCACGTACATCACCGCCATGAGAACAGCAGCGTCTGCCATCGTTTCAGTGAAAGCACTGGCAAGAGACGACGCCAATGTTGCCACGATTATTGGCGCCGGCGTGCAAGGAAGAGAGCATCTCAAGTTGCTGCCGTTGGTACGTCGTTTTGACGCGATAAGAATAGCCTCGTTGCGATACGCGGATGCCGAAAAACTGGCATCGCAACATCCAAAAGCGACTCCAGTCAGAGACATCGAAGAGGCCGTTCGATCATCTGACGTAATATGCCTGAGCACTCACTCCTATGAGCCTGTTATTCAGGCCGACTGGGTTCCAGTCGGAGCGCATGTCAGTTCGGTCGGCTATGCACCGCCCGCCGGCGAGTTACCGATCGAGTTAGCAAGAGACAGCTCGCTTTTCGTTGAAACTCTGGACGCGTCCTCTCCACCCCCGGTCGGGTGTGGCGAACTTGCCGGACTTAAGCCTGATAAATCGACCGAGCTCGGAGACGTGTTGTCGGGTGCTCGCGATGGCCGGGTCTCGGACCGTCAGATCACGGTTTACAAAGCGATGGGAGTGGCCATGGAAGATATGGTTGCCGCGAACATAGCTTACAGGCAAGCGCTGCGCGCAAAGGTGGGTCGCACCATTGAGCTGTAGGCCCATTTACAGCGAGCGTACCGTCAGCTGAAAGAATTCTTGTGTTGCTGGATAACTATGCAGCTCGCCGCCTGGGCTGATCCAGTGCGCCTACCTGCAGTCGCTCGGCAAATTTCTCGGCATTGATCATCACATCGTCTTGCCCTACCTGATCGAACGGATTCTCCAGGTGACTCTGAATGTTATCGAGACTGACCAGTATGATGGCGAACAGCACAGGCATCACGTAAACGAGACCGTTGGAATATTGGCTGGCTATGTAAGCGAAGTAGGGGCCATACAGCGGGGGTAGCACCGTAATAAAGAAATCACTGAACGCACGCAATGTTCGCGGTGTGCGGTATTGGTAGACGTGTTTAATCTGCTCGAAGGCCAGGACCATTTTCGAAAGATACTGGTTGCAGCGGGAGACTTCGCCGGAGGCGAGACCCGCCTGGCGGAGGTCATTCCGGATGAACAATGACAGTTCCGAGAAGCAGCTGTATACGCGTTCTTCGCGATCGTGCATTTCTGATCTTGGTGCGCTGAACATCTCTCGCGTCGCAAGCAGCAGGTTGCCGAGCAATGTACGGCATCGCTCCTGCTTGACCGGATCAGCATCTTCAAGCCAGTCGCGAGTTGCAAAGTAAATAGCACGGCCATGTGATTTCAGCGAAGCGTAATCGTCGAGAGCCAGCTCCCGACGTTTGTATGCACTGTTGATGGAGAATACGATCGGAAAAACAATAGCAGTTGCGATTAATGTCAGCGGAAAATTCGCGGAAATATTCCAATACAGGCAGAGGTAAGTCGACAAGGCGGCCAGCGAGGCAACGATAATCGCCTTGACGTTGATAAGCAGAGTGATGGTTTTCAAGCGCCTGAACATATTGGAATTCCCGTCGCACAGCCTTAATCTTCATAAGTGTCTCTCTGTGGACGCGGTCGTTCCCGGAAGCTGGTCACGGTTTTGCGCATCGATCTTGAGAAATCTGACTGCACATGAAGAACGAAGTGGCGTTGTTGTCTGGCCCTAATAGCGGCCATTCGGCTGTTATCTGCTTTTGTGTCCTCTGTTGATCCAAAGCGGGCTCTGACATTGAGCGGTCGCGAGGCTGTTTTGACTACTTAAAAACGGCAAGACCTTAAAGAGAAGCTACTTCTGATATCAAAAACACAGGTTGTGGCGCAATCGGAGATAACCAGTCAGGGATATCTTTTCCTCCTGACCAATTCTTTAGCGGGGGGAGCGTTTTACGCCGTACGCGTCGGTGCTGCCTGGCGTATCGCATACGGAAGAAGCAATGCGCCGGGCGAAGACGGTAATTAGTTCAAAAGTCGCTTTCGGTCAATCACAAAACTTGTATTTCACAGAGATCTGTCAATAACGTGCCTGCTCATATTCCGCGATCAGCCATTGCACCAGGATCGGGTCGCCGATATGCCAGGAATCGGAATCAACCGATCGCCGGCCTGCGATCGCGGTACTGTCGTCAGAACGAAAAGTAGGCAGCCACCTCAAACGTATCGACATCGAAGACCTGGGTGTCGTGCTGACGATAACCGATATCGAGGCCCCATTGGTTGGAAATTTCCCAGCCGAATCCAAATCCCCAGATGAATCCGATCTCATCATCCGGTGTTGCGTACGGAACCGGCTGTCGCTGGGATGGAGGCATAAACAGCGGAATAACTATTAATGGTACGGCTCCGGTTGTGTCGAAAGCAGCTTGAGAAACGCCAAGCGTCCAGTTGGCATTCCATCTTTCCGACAAGGATCGTGTGAATCTGGCCGCCAGGTAAATTTCTTCAACGTCGACCGAAACACTGTTGGTGGTGAAGGCGCTCAGGCCGTTAAATGTAGCGAAAGTCTCGAGCCCGGTATTGCCGAGATCGTTGAAGCCAATTTCGAGAGCGATCCAATTCTTGATCCTCCAGCCACCATAGAGGCCCCACGCAGTCTCGTCGGACTCAAAAGGCAGTCCGTCGATAGAAATTTCGTTTGGGACTGCTGAGCCAACAAAGGCAGTTCGACTCGCATCCGCTACTCCATCGTACTGGGACATACCAAGTCGAGCGCCAAAGTAGTATTGCCCGGCGGCCTGAGCAGGCAAGGAAAAGCATAGCAAGAGCACGGGAATTATCGGCGAGCGCATAGAACAGCCTCAGGTAACTTTACGTCGAGTGTTACTGAGCTCTCGAGCGAGAGCGATGAGATATATCACAGATTTGAACGGCTGCCGGCCAATCGGTTGTTTGCTCTTGGCCTGGCGAATACGTCCAATATTGACTACAGGCGGTTTTTCGCAATTTACACTGTGATACTCAGCGCAAATCACATTCGCCTTCCTCAGGGAGTCACGTAAATCGTACTGATCGTGAAAAAGCTTCGCGCGCTCTGCCCCGATAATAGAAAATAATAGCTGTCTTGTGGATCGTTCAGAATTTCAAGTGGCATGGCGAATCCCGACATCTCAGTATCTTCAAAAAAACCGAACGAATCAGTACAGCTGGTCATGAGCCAATTGACCCAATAAAGACTGTATTCGACGTCAATCGTTGAAACCGTGCCGTTGACTGTACAATTTGCGCCGTTGTGGTACATGCCAAACAGCGTCCCGTCGGCTGTAATATTGAGCATATTGGTCGCAGGCCGACTGAAGAGTGTGTAGGTTCCCGCGATAGCGTTCAACGACGAATCTGATTTATAGCGATCTTGTGCCGCGATGGTGAACGTGTCGTCATATACGATGGCGCCACTGTCTGAACAAACAATATTGACCGTCAGCGACAGTCGCTCCTCGACACTTCCGGAAATATTGCACCCAAGATCTGCAGGAAACGGAGCTCCGGGTGACGGCTGAATTCCACGCGCCTGTAGCACGCCACCTATCTCGTTAGAAGACGAGACCTCAACTGACCCGGCGCCATACGTCTGTCCTTCCGTAACCTCAGGGACGCTAAATATCGACCGTACCTCACCCGTCTCTGATATGAAAAGCGTTACGGGATTCATACTGCTGTCGAATCCGAACCACTCTCCACCGGGCGATACCGGGGTACTATTTCCGCTGTTGCCGCCGCAGCCGGTTATGGTCAGAAAAAGAAACACAAATACTGGCGATACACGCATCACGAAATTTTATCATCGGGACAGGACACGAATGACAGAGACTTGACAGAATGATGAATCCACTTTTTGGTCGCAAGAAGATCTCATCCTGTATCGACAAGCGATGCTGCAACCACCGGCTACAACCAGGTAAGCGAAAGATCTCATTACCCACGGAAACAAATCCTGGCCAGGTTGGGTGAGTTTATTTTCGGACGACCCAGAGCTAAGGCAAGGTTCTTTGCGAAGGCAGGGTCTGATCAGGTTAGAGCCCGCGTGTGTCCATTTCTTTCATCAGCTTTTCGTGCTCAGTCGCTCTTGTCGCAACATGCTCCGCCGCTGCCTTGCTTTGCCATGTCTTCCGTTCAATTGTTTCTCTTTGCCATCCGAGACCCATTGAAAAACGCCACATGTCACGGCCGTCATGCTCTTCGAGTACCAGACGTAGCTGCAGATTGTAAGGTGAATTATCCAAGTTGACCTCCACAATATGCATTCTGGTATCCATTACCTCCCGGCCGAATTTCCAGTTCGGGTATTTCGCACGAAGCAGTTCCGCATACCGTCGACCGACTTCACGCGCCTCTTCTTCGGTAGCGTGCCAGCTGACCGCGCTGATGTAGCCAATAGTACGCGATTCAGGTGTAGCGACCAGGGTAACCTGGGCAATGTCTGCCGGTTTGGTCGGGTTCTCCGCCTCAATCAGAAGATCTCCCGCTGTAGTGACCTCAAATTCTTGGGGCGGTGACGGATATTCCGCCCCGAGTTCGTAGCCCATGAACTGGCCGTGGTTGGCATCAGCAACCACGACAATGGGCAATGCGAGGAGGCAGCACAGCATAAACCTGGTATTCATTGAGAGTCCCCTAATTGCTGACGCGACGACTTGTCGGACGTGCCTGGTGCAAACATCGAAAGATAATGACAACGGTCGAACGAAAGTTGGCTGGCAGCGTCACGGATCGCAATAGATCAGTCTTCATTATGCTAATCCTAACACTTGAACGTTGTCCTTTGGTGGTTAGACTGGGCCTTCGGTTTTGAGAGAGACGGATAGTCGTCCTGAAGTATTCACGTTCGGTCCGAAAGTGGTTTGCTTTACATCCGATTCCAGACTCTGGGGTAGTATCAGTAGCATGACAGTTGGTGATGCCAACTGCAGATTCAACAGCTAACAAAGGACTGCGTGGTGCCGCTGCCAATTACAATGAAATCGCTGGTTCAAGATTTGTCGCACCTTGGTGTTCGCCCGGGAATGACGGTAATGGTTCATTCCTCGCTTGGAAAGATTGGATGGACCGTTGGTGGACCTATTTCTGTAATACGCGCTTTTCTCGACGTGCTTGGGCCCGACGGAACTCTCGTTATGCCTGCGGAAACTCCGTACATTGCCGATCCGAGCAGTTGGAACGACAGCCGCGTTAAGGAAGAATGGCACGACACTATACGTGAGCATTTGCCGGTGTTCGATCCTGCAACAACGCCAACAACCATGGGCGCGATTCCAAACGCATTCAGAACGTACCCAGGAACGAAAAGGAGCAATCACCCGTTAGTTTCGGTTTGCGCCAACGGTCGATTCGCAGAGGAAATTACGGCGGAGCACTCATTGGCGTTCTGCGAGGGGCGTGGTACACCGTTTGAAAAACTATACGATCTTGATGGACAAACACTCTTGATTGGAGTTGGGTTCAATCGATGCACGTCATTACATTATGCGGAATCCCTGGTTCAACGCCGGCGAACAACGATTCATCGTTATCCATTAATGGTCGAAGATCAGAGAGTGTGGGTCGAGAACGAAGATATGGCCAACGATGATGGAGTTCATTTCCCGGAAGTCGGTGAGCAGTTCAGTGCAGATAACCGGTTTCCGTCCGGCAACGTCGGTGATGCACATTCGATGCTTTTCTCTACCCGGAAGCTCGTGGATTTCGCCGCGAAATATTTCACTCGTGAGCTTAAGTA
>JBPCYD010000200.1:0-18163 GCA_051007895.1 Woeseiaceae bacterium | reverse complement strand
ATTTTTCACGCGCCGTGGGCGTGAGCTGCGCAGCATTCACCCATTGTCGCAACGACCACCATGAAGTTGTCAGCTGTCTCGATCCCGATGGCGGTCATGACTGGCCAGGCCAGCGCGTGCAATCCATTCCGGCAACCTGCGTAACGCCTGTACAGTACGATTCAATGCCGGGTCAGTCATATTGCCCAGACTCTACAGGCGAAAGTGTGCATGCTGGCATGGACCTGGTTTGGAACTTCTTTCGGCAATACAGCAAATAGCGATCGTCGTGCTACGCTCGCTCGAAACAACAAAGGACTTATACATGCTCAGACGACTTGTCACGTTTTCTCTCCTCGCAACGCTTTCCATTGCCGCCTACGGCCAGTCGATCGAGGATGAAGCACTTGACTGGTTGCAGGAATTCATACGCATCGACACAATCAATCCGCCGGGCAATGAATCGCGAGCTGTTGATTTTATCGCCGCAATCCTGGATGCCGAGGGCATCCCGTATGAGACCGCCGAGAGCGCGCCCGGGCGCGGTAATATCTGGGCGCGACTCAAGGGTGGAGACGAACCCGCGCTGATCATGCTGCAGCACACGGATGTTGTGCCTGCCGATCGTGAATACTGGACAACCGAACCATTGTCCGGCGAAATCAGGGACGGCTATCTCTGGGGACGCGGCACCCTGGACATGAAAGGCACCGGTATGTCGCAACTCGCGACATTCATAAGCCTCCACCGAGCCGGCGCGCCCCTGAATCGTGACGTCGTACTCGTCGCATCAGCCGATGAAGAGGCGGGCGGTTATTTTGGTGCCGGCTGGCTGGTTGAGAATCGCCCGGAAATCTTCGCCGGTGCGGGTTTGCTCATCAACGAAGGCGGCAACGGCGAGCAGTCCGCGAAAGAGCTTATTTTCAATGTCGAGGTCACGCAGAAAGTTCCCGTATGGCTGCGTCTTGTCGCGGTAGACACACCAGGTCACGGCTCCATGCCGAACGCCACGTCATCCGTGACACGCATCGTCGATGCTCTGGGCATCCTGCGCGCCAATCCGTTTCCCGCCCGCATTGTTCCGGCGGTAGATACGATGTTTCAGTCGTTGTCGTTGAGTGCCTCACCGGAATGGGAAGAGGCTTATAGCAACATTGCTGGCGCCGTCGCAGAACCCGGCTTCCTCGAAAAGTTGCAGCAACACTCCGCTTTTCTCCACGCACTGACGCGGGATACGTGTTCGATGACTCGCTTCGAAGCCTCAAACAAGATCAACGTCGTGCCACCTGAAGCCTGGGCCGAAATCGACTGCCGAATACTGCCCGATCGACCGAGTGAGGTGTTCGTGAACGAACTCAGGGAGATGATCAAGGAAACTGGCGTCGACGTTGAGGTCATCATGGCATTTACGCCGGCGGTATCCGAAACCAACACCCTGCTCTATCGCGCAATCGAAAATGTCACCTCGGAGCGCTATCCGGGGTCAAGAGTAATGCCGTCCGTCGCCAGTGGCTTCACCGACAGTCACTTCACCCGGGACTTAGGGATAGCCAGCTATGGCTTCGACCCGATCGTCGTGCCCGAAGCAGAGTTCTCACGCATACACGGCAATGACGAGCGCGTAAATGTTGAAGCTTTCAAACGCGGCGTGATCGATCACCTCGCCATCATTGGGGCGGTAGTTTACGAGTAAATCCTGCGCGCGCGGTCAGCTGGCAGTTGCGGAGTCGTCACCAACCTGCCTAGAGTGCTTTCCATCCCGACAGCGTCTGGATGAGAACAGCCACCAGTTTGACCAGGTCATCAATATCGACCCATTCATTGGGGCCGTAAAAATTGCCGCCGAGAGAGCCAATTCCGTAGGCTGGTACACCGAGCAGGCGAATGGGATATCGAATGTCACCGGCGTAGTGATTCGGGTAGGCATCCGGCGCTCTGCCAGTAACGTCCTCAATCGAATTTCGCAGCACCTGGCTTACCGGAATATTCCAGTCCGCCGCACCCGGATTAGTCCGATACCCGACAGTGTCCAGCGCAAATTGATACGGCGAGTCCTGCGCCGAAACAGTTGCGTCCAGTTCGTCGAGCGCCGCGCGCGCCGCATCGACAAGGCTGCCCCACGTGTGCGACCCGGAAAATTTGAGCCTGAAGGTCGCCTCGGCGGTATCTGCAACAGAGCCAACCCGATCGCCACCCTCCATGATCCCGAGGTTGAACAGCACGTCGGCGAAGACACTGTTGCGCAGATGCTGGAGTGCCCGCCAACACATGTCGAGCGCGTTTCCGCCGCCGTCCCAGGCCGACGAGTCCGTACTCCCGATTTCCATCGGCGGAGCACGCCAGCCACTGACTGTTAGCTTGAGATCGACAATGCCCTGGACGGCATTCTTGATATCCTCGAGCCCGCGCCCGGTTTCTGCTGGATGCACGTACAATACGGCGCCAATATCGTGATCTTCCTGGCTGAGACGCTCAAACACCGGCAGGCTACCGCGACCACCCCCGCCCTTGCCATGCAGACTCATCACAACGGGCAGGGCCTCACCTGCTTCGGCCAATGCAGCGCTCGCAACCAGCATCGCCGCAACGCCACCCTTGTCGTCAGAGGTGCCGAGTCCATAGAGCCTGCTGCCGATCGCCTTCGGTGCCAGTGGCTCCGTCACCCAGCCAGCATCCAGCGAATGGGTGTCAATATGGGAAAACATCGCGTACTGCTTGCCGGAAGGCCGCTCTGGCCACCCAACGACGTTAATAAACGGGCCATCGCCCGGCGGATTAGGTGGCATGTATTCCGCGTGTTCCTGATACCGGCTTGGCCGATCGGCAGACTCCTCGATTCGATAAGGTAGCTTGCCCAGGTAAGTCTTAACGACGGCCTGCGCGTCGGACGCCGACTCACCGGAAAGACTTTGCACACGAATCATTTCAGTTAACAGCGCTACCAGTTCCTCCCGGCGACGCTCGGCCAAACGTAGCGCATCGGCCGATGGCACTGCCGAGGCATTGCCGGATAGGGCTGCGGTCGTCGCAACTGCACTTGCGCCAGCGACAAACGCGCGGCGGGAAACCCTGATTTTATTCGTCATTGATTCACCTTCTGGTGACGCACAAAAATTAGCTCGTCCGTCGGAAAATTCAGATCACGCGCTGTTTCCACGAGCTCGTCGATTGTTGATCGCTGGATATCGGGACTGCGTGCAAGAATCCACAGGAAATCCCGGTCGGGCCCGGCCACCAGGGAATACCGGTAGTCAAGCCTGTCCAGCTTGACAATGTTGTAGCCGCCATAGAAAGGGCCAAAGAATGAGACCTTAAGACGCCCCCGGTCTTCTGCCCCAACAAAATAGGCTTTGCCCTCTGCCTCTTCCCACTGTCCCTGCGCCTCATTGAAACCGCGATTGATCACCCGCACACCGCCATCGTCACGCATGCTGTACGTCGCTGTAACGTTTGCCAGGCCACGCTCAAAGCGATGGTCCAGTCGCGCAATCTCATACCAGGTACCGAGATACCGATCCAGTTCAAAACCCGAAACGGTATCGACGCCATCAGGCACCCCTGTACACGCTGCCAGCAGACTCAGTATCGAACAGCAGCCAAGCGCATGCTGTGCGCGAACACGCTCATTGCGCACCGGTCATCATCCTGATTTCGTCGTCCATTCCTGTCATTTCCCAACGCGCCAGCGAGATCGGAATGCTGTCGATACTATTGAGTCGGTCAAAAAAATCCCTCATCCTGAATGCTTCGCCGCGTGTTTCATACTGCCTGCTGAAATCCGCCAGGGCCCGTTCCAGTAAATACTTGCCGGTGATATAGCTGGTGCCATATCCCGGCTGTCGGAGGTACAGGTGCTGCTCAAATACCAGCAGTTCTTTTTCAGTCTTCATCCATCCGCGCGGCGTAAAGTCCTGGTGCACGCCGCCTGCCTCTTCCATCGTCATTTCGTTCGCGTGCGCATACAGCGAACCCAACCCCCGAGCCGCACGTTGTGCCAGCAGGATCCAGACCAGTTCGCGCGAACGCGGGCTGTCATCGTAGAGTCCGGCGTGCATGAACATTTCTTCTACGCCCGTCGCAGTACCTTCATTGCGGCTATCGAAAATGTTGTAAAGCAGTGCTCCCTGCCGGATTGGGCTGGGATGCGGCACAAGGTCCATGCGCGCGAGTTCCAGCCAATGGTAGAAATGGGTAAACAAAGGGGCAGGATCGTAGTGTGACGTTATCGTAAAGAAATTGCGCCTGTCCGCCGGCACGAATGAGCCCATATGAGCCGCAATGGCGGGCCTCATATAGTCGGTAACAGTCACTATTTCCTTATCGTCCAGGAAACGCATGATCCTATCCACGGCTAATTCCGCCTTTACCGCATACTCTTCTGGATTGCTGGCTGCGACCAGTGGCGGCAGATCTCGATTTCGCTGTTCCTCGAGTCTGAGTGACGACCACGCACGATCTAGTTCGCGTTTCAACAGCCTGACCTCATCTTCCCAGGACAAGGGTACGAGATGGACGTTCTGCTGATACCAGGTGTAGTTTTCCTTGCCAATACCCGACGGCCCGTTCTTGCCCGGTGATTCCGCCTCCAGCCAGGCTGCCAGCGACTCTGCCGCCGACTTGCTGGCAGCGATCACATCCCGCAACGCAGCGGTCTGGCTACGGCCAGCCATTTCGCTAACCTGATCGAGTTCCGCAATCTGCTCCCGAATATCGCGTATACCAGTCACCCACAAATCACGTGCGTTACCAGTAAGATTGCGCTGTGCCTGCCTCATCAATGGTGGAACAGCGCTGAGTTCGCTAACAAGACGCTGCTCGTCACGGTCGGACAGCGGAAAGTCGTACGTCCAGATTTCCACGACGGCGTGATTGGTGGGACCCTCGTGTGCCGGCACATCACTTCTCTGCATCCAGATCGTGTCGTAAAAGGCCGGATCCCGCACCCACGGCTGCAGCACACGATGATTAAAATCAAAGCCATTCATTTCGGCACGCACGAGGTGCCAGTCCACTTGCTCAGGAATCGACCAGCCGTCGATATCGAAACTGTCTAATTCACGTTGCATTTCCAGGAATCGCGGGTAGCGACGCGCAAATTGTTCCGCCGTGTAGTCCGGCGCGCCCTCCAGCACCGGCGGCGATTCGAATGCACGCCATTCCGAGAAGAACGCCAGCAGGTCGTCGTGATCGTTGCCGCTTTGCGCGGTTACCGACCCTGGCCCGGTTATTAGAATGGTGACGAACAGCAGTCCAAACCATTTGCGACGTTTCGTGAGCATAGTTCTTATTCTCAAACTGGCCGATAATTAGGATTGATCGTACCAAATTGTCCCTGATCGCAGACCATGAAATTTAGCCTCGACGTTAATGCTCATGGGCTTTGCATGCCGTCAACGCCCGCAACAGAGCATGGCACTGCAGCAACATATAATTGATGATTGCGTGATCTATCACGTTTTTGTTATGCTTTGCTCATGAAACAAAAAACCACAAAAGAACAGGCGCTCGCCCTGACGTTCGCCAACGCCTGGCACTGCCTCGAGCGACGCCTCGACAATAGCCTGGGAGCGATCCGCGGCATCAGCCTCGCAGAATACCGACTGTTACGGGCGTTAGGTGATGCGACCAACGCGCAGGCCAGTCGGGTCGATCTCGCCCATGCGGTGGGGCTCACACCGTCGGGCGTCACCCGGGCACTCAGGCCTATGGAGAAACTCGGCGTCGTGGCAACGGTGAAGAGTAAGCGGGACGCACGCCTTGCGATTGCGGCATTAACCCCGGCGGGCCGGGAGATCCTGGATGACGCCTCGGGCGTCGTTGACGACACGATGAAGGGGTTCCTGGCGCATTCGCCAAAAGCTTCTTCCCAACTGAGCGAACTGCATGCACTCCTCCAGGATCTAAGCCAGCAGGCACAATGACTGTGCAGCGTTTCGCTTGCCGAGCATAATGTCACACCAGCAAGCCGGTGTAAGAAATTGCAGAGGAAGCAGGTCCAGATGCCAGAGTGCCTGATCATAACCGCCGTCGCAGATGCGTTTGCCGAAGAAGTTGAGCGCCTTGCTGAAACCCCTATACCCGTCACAGCCTGTAAAGACGCGAAACAGGCGTTGGAGCAATATTCTGACCAGCAGATCCTGTTCGGCAGCCCGGCGATGATTGCAGAGGTGCTGCCTCACATGCCGGGAATCGAATGGATTCAATCGTCCTGGGCCGGGGTAACGCCCTTAATCGAATTCGAGCGGCGTGATTACGTTCTGACTGGCATCAAAGATGTCTTTGGACCACAGATGTCAGAGTATGTCGTGGGCTTTCTACTCGCGCACGAACTGCGGATCCTGGAACGTGCGCAGATGCAGCGCGAGCGACGCTGGACGCATTCCGTCTCCGGCACGCTCGCAGGCAAACGACTGGGAATTATGGGCACCGGCTCGATAGGCCAGCACATCGCGACAACCGCGGCGTCCTTTGGCATGACAGTGACGGGTTTGAGTCGCTCCGGCAAAAGTGTCGCAGGATTCAAAAAAGTATCGGCGGTAGCGCAATTGCACGACTTTCTGGAAAACGTCGACTACCTGGTTTCCACGCTCCCACAGACAAGCGACACGGATGGACTCCTGAATGAGCGGGCCCTGGCAAGACTGCCGGCACATGCCTACTTTATCAACGTCGGCCGCAGCAACGTTGTCGAGGACGACGCACTCATCGACGCTGTTCGACATGCAAGACTGGGTGGCGCGACCCTCGACGTGTTCGATGAAGAGCCACTGGCCGAAGATAGCCCGTTCTGGAGTACGCCGAACATCTTCGTAACGTCTCATATCGCTGCAATCAGCCACCCGCTGCTGATCGTGCCTATCTTTGTCGATAACTATATTCGCTACAGCAACGGGCAACCGTTAAAGTACATAGTCGAATTTGACCACGGCTATTAGCGCGCGACCTACAACGTGAATCAGGGCGTAAACAGACCTTATGGATCCGGCGATGCCTCTTTTCAGGCCGCCGGCGGTGAGGCCGGCCTGCGTCGTCTTGTGGATGTGTTTTTTGATCGCATGAGCGCAGATTCACGATTTGCCACGATTTACGCAATGCATCCTGACGACATCGAGGTCTCCCGCGACAAGCTCACCCGCTTTCTTTGCGGCTGGCTCGGCGGCCCGAAACTCTACAGCGAGAAATATGGCGCGATCGGGATTCCGCGCGTACATGCCCACTTGCGCATAGCGACCGCAGAGCGCGACCAGTGGCTAACCTGCATGGCTGAAAGCGTTGCAGAGCAACCGTTTGCGAGTGACTTCAAAAAATATTTAATGGAGCAGTTGTTCGTGCCCGCGGAGGCAGTTCGCCGCCGTTGCGCGGTCGATCAATGAGCGAATAGGATCGACTGCATTATTCGAACTTGAACACGAGCCTTGTATTGGCCCGCTGGTTGATCGCCTGGCCACGAAAGACTCGCGGTTGAAAGGTCCAATTCTCTACGGCCGAGACAGCTGCGTCGTGAAAGATCGTGCCTGGCTCGGAATTTTGCACCTCGATATCGGCCGTTGTTCCCGTTGCCGTCACGACAAAATTCACCTCGACCCAACCCTCAATGTCCCGCTCCCGGGCACGACGCGGATATCGCGGCGGCTCGACGGCCAGGCGAACAAAGTCTTCCACGTTTAAGATCTTTGCCGATTCGGCTTCGATCAGTCCAGTGTCAAGGCTATTGCGTAGTGATTCGGTCGCTTCATTGTCGCCCAGGAAATCAGACGCGGCCGCGAGTAATCGTTCAGCCTCTGCGAAGCTGCCACCATCGATCCTGGCGGCACACTCGGAAAGAATTGCGCTGGTCAGCTCTTCCTGCAACTCTTCCTTTTCAGCATCAGGCGAGTCCCGTTCGGCCAGGTATGCCAACGCGTTTTCGCCGGCCGGCGTCACCAAGCGCCCCGCAACAATCGCACCGCGCACTTTTTCGGTCCACTCATTGGAAGCCTGCACAGCGGCCAGGCGCACCTGCTCGAGCCGGGTCTGTTCGTCCGCTATTCGTGAACTGCTGATGTTCTCGATTGAGTCCCTGACTGCCGTAAAGTATTCCGGATTACGTCCGGGCAATGCCTGTGCTGCCGCCAACGCCAACTCTACTTGTTCATCATTACCTTCCTGTGCGTTTTGCAGCGCAACCTCGACGAATCCGTTGGTCATTCGATCCAGCTCGCGGGTAACATCCTGTACCAGCGCGTGCCCGGGATTCTCGCTGCTTACCAGCACCGCCAGCTCATATGCTTCCTCATATTCCTTCACATCCAGGTGCTGTGCGGCAGTTTGCGCCAGGCGGCCGAGAGTGGCTTCCAGCTCCGCTTTGGCAACCTCGTGCTCAGGGTCGATTGCCAGAATCTGGTTGTAATAATACATCGCACTTTGATCGACCGGATAGGCAAGCATGTCCGCCTCGGCAGCAAGACGCGCTTTGCGCAGATTGGTCTCTTTGCTCTGCAGTTCCATCTCGACGCCCGCCGGTTCTACCAGCGCAAGCTCGGTTACTACTGCCTCCACCGAACCATCCAGGGGAAGATCGCTCAGCAGGATTCGCGGTTCACCCGCTTCAGCCAGGTCCCCGTCAATATCCAGTTCCTGTGACTGCAGATCTTCAGAACTTGTCGAATCAGGGGCCGTTGCTGCAGCTGTATCGACTGGGAGCTGGGCGTCACCGGCAGGTGCCGTATTGCTAACAGGTTCCGAGAAATCGTCGTCCAGCAGAAACCAGCCGCCCGCCGCTGTCACCAGCACCGCAGCCGAGATTGTCAGCAGGATGGGAAGTGAACTGTTGTCGCTTTGCTCATTCATATCTTAATCACCGAATTCTTATGTCGACGAATCCGTTGGATCGGCGCCGGCTGTGCGTAGCCGACGGATCCTGGTCACGAATTTATTCAAGGTCTCTTCCGGTTTTTCGTCGCGAGACATATCGACGACCCGGTGACGTTTCGCCAGTTCCGGGCTTTGTGCTAAGTCGAGGTGTTTGATCGACGCCGCGTTGATTTCATACATGAGTTTCTTCGGTTCGATCGGTTTGAGGATGTACCGAAATACCTGTCCGTGGTTAATCAGGCTGATCATGTCCGTAGTGTCCCGGCTACTGCTGGCAACAATCGTTACCAACTCCGGCATGAGTTGCTTCAAGGTACTCAGCATCCGTTGCAGTACAGAACTATTGCTAGTGAAGTCAGTCACAAGGACGCCAGCTTCCTTTCTCTCGATCGTCTCGGCCACTTTTGCCAGGGTTGTCGCCAGTGCCACGCTGCGTTCTTCGGAAGCGGCGCGCATTGCAGTTTCGGCGAACTCGGGATCGACCGTAAAAAAAACGACGCCAACGCGACTAAAAGCCGACGAGGTGACCGAATCGAAATTAGGCGCACGGAATTCGTGACTCGTATCCCCTGACAAAACAATCGTTGTTGATTGATCCCAATGCGATGGAGATCCGGCACCTCGAGTCGTCGCTGCGGGCGCGGCCTGCTCACGTTGTTCGTCAGCACGTTCTGTCAATCGCGCAAGGTTTTCCGGGTTTGGTGAAACCGGCTCCAATGTTGGCAGATCGCGAGCGGTATCGGTCTTTTCCGCCGCCTCCTTCCTGATCGCCCAGCGGTCAGAATCCGCGCTGGCGACCGGAGGTTCTGCCGTTGTTTCCAGTTTCTTCTGACTCCCGGTTGCCGAATTTATTTCCTGATGCGCCGATTCTGTTTCTGCATCGTCAGTGCCTGGCGCGTTTGCCATCGCGACATCTGGCACAGCTCTCGATGGGGCGACGTCGCTCGGCGGCGCCGAATTCGATTGACTGGCGTCGAAACGTCCTGTCGACAGCTCGCTGACTCCATCTGATTCCGCCGCATCCTTAAGCGACGCTTGCGGACCCCGTGCCGCCTCAGCGGGCTTCGGCTCATGGGACGGTACCGGCGTAACAGGCGGTACCGCAATTCGCGAGGCTTCCACCGCCAGTTTTAACGTCTCTCGCAGAGTCTTCGGCGGACACGGTTTGCTTAGAAACCTGAAAACCTCGCCGATATTGATCGAACCCTCAACCGCTTCCGGATCAGCATAACCAGTAAGCAGGATGCGAACTGTATTTGGCGAAAGCTCTTTGACTTTTCCGAGTACCTCAATGCCGGTCATGCCAGGCATACGTTGATCGGCGACCACAACATCGATGGGATACTCGCTTGCAATTCGGATGGCATCCGATCCGTCAGTCGTCAAGAAGAGTTCGAATTCACGCCGAAACAACCCACGCATCGAGTTTAAAACACGCTTCTCGTCGTCAACAAACAGGATTCTTGCTTTGCCATCCATAGTATTTATGCTGTGGCCTCTTCACGCGCAATCTCGTTCATGCTTTCAACCGCTGTCGCCGCAGTATCTTCATAGCCAGGATCGTTGGACGATTCGCTCACAGCCTGGCGACTGCTGTCGCTGTTGATGGCGTCATCCTCGTCCTTGATGTAGCGTTCGTCAGGATCGACCTCCTCTTCAAGCGCAACAATCGGCAAAATGATGGTTATGACCGTTCCTTTGCCGACTTCGGTATCGATCTTAAGCTCGCCCTGGTGCGCCGTAATGATCTGATCCACTATCGACAATCCGAGCCCCGTTCCCTTGCCGACTTCCTTCGTTGTAAAAAACGGGTCTTTTATTTTCGCGAGCAACTCTTCCGGAATCCCCGAACCGGAATCGCGAATACTGACACAGACACTGGTGCCGTCAAGCCAGGTTTTCAGGAAAATATCACCGGTTTCTTCGATAGCGTCAGCGGCATTCGTTATCAGGTTGAGAAAAATCTGATTGATCTGCGACGGGGAACAGCTGATCACCGGTACCTCGCCGTAGTCTTTGTGCACCGTAACTTTATTCTTGATGCGATTTTTGACGATCAACAGGGTCTTATCCAGGCCGTCGTTGACATCGAATTCACCATTCTTGGCACGATCGAGTCGGCTGAAATCTTTCAGGCTTTGCGCCAGTTCAGTGAGTTCTTCAAGACCTTCGATGCTGTCCTGGATCAGGTCACCGGCCTCCTCGATATCTTCTTTCATGCCGTCGTTCAACATGTTGCCCATGTCGATGAGTCCACGACTAACGACATCTTTAACGGACTCACGTGCCGCAACCGCAGCAATCATTTTCTCGGCAACGCCGATGAAGCTCTGCGCAATCGTCAGTCGCTCCTGCACGATCGTTGCGTTACTCGAGAGATAATACAGCGGCGTATTGATTTCGTGACTAATGCCTGCGACCAACTCACCCAGCGACGACATCTTTTCCGCCTGCACGAGCTGTACCTGTGATTCCTTTAGATCGTCGTATGCACCGGACAATTCCTCGGTGCGAGAGCTCACCCTGTCCTCCAGAGACGTATTGATTGTCGCGAGCTCTGCGTTGCTGCGATTCAACTGCCGATAGCTTTTCTGCAACTGCAACATTGCGTAACCGGTTCCCGCGACCAGCAATACCGCGCATATCGAAAGCAGCAGCCTGGCTCGTTCGGCACGACCTACCGTACGGCGGTTCTCGTTCAGGACGCTATCGGAGAGAACCCACAGGTTGTCTTTAACGTTACTGCTGCCAACGCTGGCTAGCGCAGCTTCCGCTGCCGAGAATTCCGTTAGCACATCCGACGCAGCTTGCGCGAACGGGTCGACCCGGCCGGGGAAGCGCTTGTCAATATCGGCGTCGTTTCTGAGCGCGTCGATCCTGTTCTGTAGTCCGGAAACATCGGCGCGACGTTGGCCGGTAGCGAACTCGATCAGATCGATGGCCAGTGTGAAAGCGTTTTGTGATTGAATTCGAAGATTCAGCCGCCGCAGTTCCTTAACGATTATCGGCGACTCTTCCTGCATTGTCCGGAGCGCGTCCGCAAGTCCGTTCTGCCTGTCAGCAAAGCTCTTGGCTGCCGACAGGAATCTCGACAGCGCAGCGTCGTACAGTGGAAGTTGCACAATCACCGGAGAATCCGCACGAACCGATTCGTGCATATCCTGCAAAATCGCGTTGTTCGCAACGAGCCTGTCAATCGCAGAATCCACGGATTCGGATATAGATCGACCCTCGTCAAACGCGCTTTTTGAGCCCTCCACGACTGATGCAATATCATCTTTCGAAGTCTCGATCGCACGCACGCGATTCGCGTGAGAAATATAGTAATCCTCAGTGACCGATCTAGACTCGATGGTGAGCAATGACAGGACCCCAAGAAGGAACACAATTGCCAGTACGGCCAGTAAAGTTCTCAACATGCGATGGCACCCGTAGGTCAGGAAAAAGTCGACACCCATCATTCTGAGTACGCGGTCAAATCCGTGCTATGACGGGGGTCATAAAAGCGGTCAAATCAATTGGATAGGAGAATTGTGGCCTTATTGGACATAATCCGGCATTCAACGGAGTGGAAAGCAATCTTCGGGACAGGCGTCAATCGCGATTTGAGTTTTCCTGGTCGGCTGAATCCGTTGCTACATAAGGTCTTGAGCGTGAGCCGAAATTGCGCCACAACGAACACATATGCAAACATGAGATCTCGTATTTAACATAAACTTGCTCGATTCGTGGCCGATCGCGGCGTTTATAGCCAAATTATTTTTCGAATTCGCGATCGAATTCTTTTTTTACCGATAAATTTGGGTAATTCGCAACCTTCTGCCGCGTTACGGTCACCCATCGCCGAAATCGCCATTCGGGTGTGCAATGATTGCGTTGGTGCGCGATCCGGGTGTCCGCAATCCAATCATGACGGGCTGAACCGCAAAATGAATTTCAGAAAATCCCTGACAATCGCGATTGCATTTGTTTGCGTCTTGCTCCTTGCCGGCTGGCTAATGCGCAACTCGCTGATCCAGCGTTTGTCAGGACCTATCCTTGCTGAGTTTGATATCGAGCTGGTCGACGTGTCACTTGACGCGCTGGCAACCAGGAATGCGCAGATAGGCTACCTGGAATTGGTACACGCAAAAGGCACAACCGTAACGATTGAGGGACTGACTTTACCCATTGGTCGATCGGCAGACGGATCGCAGACTTACACTGCAGAAAAAGTTTCCATAGTCACAGCAACCCGCACCGAAGGTGAACCCTTCGAATTGGCGCGGCTGATCGACCAGTATCTCTCGCTGCCTGAATATCTCGCTGACAGCGAAATCCAAGTCGCTGAGCTGTCGCTTGCGCCCTACCCCACGCTGCACGACCTGCATTGGAAGCTGTCGGAAAATGGTCAAACGTTGCGCGCAACGGTTGCGTCAATCGAAATTGAGATTGGCGCAACCCGGGTTGACGAAAGAGAACATGAAATGCGTTTCGCAATTCCAGAAACCGATGTCAATGGCATTCGACATACGGTTGCCGCGCATGTGCGACGCAATAACGCCGGCATCGCAATCGCAGGCGCTGCTTCAATCGAGCTGCCTGCGTGGCAGAGACTGGCAAAACTCGCAGGCGTTATTCCGGACCCGGTCACTGTTGAATCTGGAAATGCGCTCCTGGAATTCGAGAGTGGTATTCCTTACCGCCCGGATACATCACCGTCTGTCACGCTGACGCTTACACCATCTGCTGCGCTGCAGCTTGGCTACGCGATCGAGAACACGTCCACCGTATCCATTGCAGTCACATCGGCCAGCCCGCTGAACATTCATGCAAGCTTTCCGGTTGTCGAGTGGCAATTGCGGCAAGACCAGGCAGCGCTGCAAATCACTTATGACGAATGGGAAAATATTCCTCTGCTGATCACCGACCTTACCTGCAACTCCGAAAAAAAGTGCGAGATGAACTCGAGAATCAGGATGGAAGAAGCCGACCTGCCTTTCGGCAACGTGGAACGCCTCGACGCGATTTCATCGCAGATATTTGATTTTTCCGCGGCAGATCCGCGTCTCGAACTGCACTCCGGTGGCAAACTGAACGCGAATGGCATCACGACGAGTGATGCAAGTATCGATTCCTGGGAATCGGAGTTAACAGCCGCCGCAAGCCTCTCAATTAGCAATGCGGGGTGGGAGTTTGCTGCTGAATCGGTAGATGCAAACATCGAATTGCTGAGCATAGGTGACAATCTTCTGTTGTCAGGCCCGATCTTTCTGGAATCCATCACGGTGGCCGACTATGAGAACGTTGCAACAGCGAAATTGGACGTACTCGCCCCAGCCCCGCACGCCAGGCTGGATTCGCAGTCTATCCTGCTGCCTGGGTTGCAGGGATCGATTGCACGACGAGACGATAGCGTCGAGTTCGAACTGGTCACCATCGATTTGTTCGAGAATGGCAACATCCGTGGCGTGTACGAATTCAGCTCCGGCCAAGGTGATTTCTCGTTAACCGATACCATCATTTCGTTCACCGACAGAGAACTTTCAAAATGGTTCGCAAGCTGGAACAAGGATTGGGACGTAATTGCCGGCGCTGTCGCTGTCGCGGGTCGAGTGGCATTGAACGAGGATAGTGCCGAAAACCTGTCCGGCCATGTCAATGTTGGGGCCACTGATCTCGCCGGCTATTTTGGCGACACCGCGTTTACGGGATTATCCACTGAAATCGATGCAACCTATGCCGCAATTGACGGGGCCAACGTCATGCCATCAACCGTATCGGTCGCATTGATTGACGTCGGACTGCCTGTGCGAAACTTGACGGCAGATTTCGAATTGACCCCTGATTTTCGCGGTGCAGATATTACAAACCTGCGAATGAACGCCTTTGAGGGCATCATCACTGCCGATCCGTTCAGCTTTCGTACAGACAAAGCCAGTAATACTATGATCATGCGAGCTGAATCTTTAGACATAAGCGACATGCTGACCCTCAAGGAATTTGATGCTGTAGAGGTCACTGGGCGGATAGGAGCTGCACTCCCAATTACGATAACGACGGATGGCATCACGATTGCGGCAGGTTCGCTGACCGGAGAGGCACCTGGCGGCGTAATTCGTTACGCGGCCGGAGACGTGACGGATGAAGCCGTTAGCAGCAGCATTGGCATGGTGAAAGAAGCACTGAGCCACTTCGAGTACGACACGCTGACCTCGGAGCTCAATTACAATCAGGACGGTGATCTGGAGCTGGCGATGCAGCTGAAAGGCCGGAACCCCGATATGGAAGGTAGCAGACCCGTCATTTTGAATCTGAACGTACAAAACAATGTCCCGCAAATGTTGAAAAGCCTGCAGGCAGCACGAGCGGTAGAGGAACTGCTGGAGAAACAGCTTGCAGAGTAGTCACACCCGCTATCCGGCTGTACACACTTGCGGTAAGCTCAGCAAGTACTTCTCTGATGAGAATAGGTAAGTAAAACCATGAAACCAACATTCTTTATGATAGTGCTGTTCTCATTGCTCGGTGGATGCAATCCGACTGTCAAAGTCGAGGCACCGGATAAGCCCATAGAGATCAACCTCAATGTCAAAATTGAGCACGAGATTCGCCTACAGGTCGACCAGGAACTCGAAGGACTGTTCGACGAAGAAAGCGACGTATTTTGAGGATGATGACGATGAAAAAGATTTCTGCAGCCATTGGCCTGATGATGATATTGCAATCTGCGTGGGCCATCGATATTCGAACAGCGAAGTCTCAAGGATTGGTTGGCGAAGCCAGGAACGGCTACATCGCTGCCGTGCAAACGCCGGCCAGTGCTGAAGTCCGGGCTCTGATTGCCGACGTAAACGGCAAGCGGCGGGCGCAGTTCAACCGCACAGCGCAAAAGACGGGTACGTCATTGGCGCAAGTTGCAAATCGCTTTTATGAACTGGCCGTACAAAAGACAGCGCCCGGTAATTACTACCAGGACAGTGGCGGACGCTGGCAAAAGAAATAGAAGCAACATCACTTATCCTCTATAACTTATTGTATTAACACACCTTAAATAGCCTCAATTAAGGCCAGATTCGAATACCGGCGGTAGGACCTGCCTACGAACTGAGGTTCGCCGCGGCCGTCGCGAACAACAGTTCCCTTGTGGCTGGCCAGATGGCCGCCTCCGGATCATTAGCATCTCCGACCACGCCTCGCAACGTAAGAGACATCCGTTTCTCAAAGGCGCGTAAAGCCGTGTTTGTGTTCCGACCCGGTTTGCCATCAATGGCTTTACGCGCATATAGCGGTGGCTCCTGTGCCTGCAACGCACGCTGCACTAGTTTCCAGGTTGATTTGTCCATTGCAGTTTCATCCTCGGCGTCTACAAATCGGATCAGCGCTAATCGATCATAAAGACTCTGCCCGGGGCAGAGCGTTTTCGCAGCCTTTGCGTCCCGATGCCCCCAAACCTGGCTGCGCCTGGGTCTGGAATACCCGAGTCTATCGAATCCTTTTTTGTTTCTTAAATCGCGAAGCCAGGCAGCGAGTTGCAGCAACTGCGAGTCGAACTTGTACGGCAGCGCGCCTGACTGAAAGTTGCCCTGGAACGCGATACCGATGGCGGACCGATTACGATCTTTTGTATGAGCCCCGGTCCTCTTCAGGCCACGTCCCTCACAAAGCACAAGCTCTCCATGGCTCATGCAGAATGCGACGAAGTTGTATGGCACGTCCATGCCTAGGTCGGGACGGACCCGCTGCAGTTGCCGCATTCGGGCCGCGACTTCTCTTTCAGTTTCCCATTCGTTCGTCGTCGAGTCGCTATCAACCACCAGGGTGTGATGGATGAAAACCTCCGTCCTGGGCAGGGGTCCGATTAGGTGACCCTTCCTGGGGAGCTTTTTGTCCGCACCCCAGCTGGATCGGGACAGATAGATCAACGAGATTCGATTTTGATCCAGGCTGCGGATTCCTTGGCGTCAGTCAGGTACATGACTTCTATCATACGACCTACCTCGCAATCGTCCTCACTGGCAACCCGATTCTCGCGGCGACGCTTGGAACGATCGAGCCAAATCCGTGTTACGCCTGTCACTTTAATGACTCGCCGCTGCCCGTTTTCGTCGACAGAAATCGTATGGGCGTCCCTGTCTACCGCAACAATGGGCCCGATATAGCTGTATTTTCCAGACACGCCGGGCGAATAGCCGATCGGGATGTATTGTTCCGCGATTTGCTGACCATACCCGGTCGGCGCACCCAAGATGAAGCACCAAAGCACGACTACGCTCATTAATCGATTGCTGGGAATGCGTCTGTTCATTGTGTTCTCCTGTAAATTCGCTGGTAGCGATCTACATCAGTGTCATGAGATTTAGCGCATTAACCTGCGCGCTTAGCGCCTCGCGCGTAAAGCCATTACGGACGTCCGAATCCATTGCTGCCTGTGCCTGCCTGATCAGCCCCGACGAAGCTTGCAACAGGATTATTGCATCGGCGTGTAGCCCGCCGCCGGCAAGAACCTGGATGGCATCCTCATTCTCGGCCATCGCCCGCTCAAGCAGATCATCGATTCTGCCTGACGACAGGTTTGTCGATTGGGCTGTCTGATTGAGCAGGTCCATGCTGCCGCGCAAATTTTCAAGAACATTAATGACGCGCAGGAATGCTGCAACTGCAACAACTTGCGTCGCGTCCAGGTTGATCCCGCTACCTGTGGCACCGATCAGCAATTGTCCAGCGGGTGAATTGGTAAATGCATCCCCGTTGTAAAAGGCGACGGCTCCTTCAATGGTCTCCACCGAATTGTTGTGGAAAAACGGGCCTGTATCCGCTGCTTCGACCACAGGTGGGGTGTTGAATTCCCCAGTGCCCGGCACGCCGAAACCGTCATCCGGCGGCACCAGCTCAGCTGTGAGATCGGCTGGTTGATCCACCAGGTTTTCGACACCGCTGTCGAAGTTCATGTTGCCTGCGCCGGGCCCGAAAATAGCCGGATCCGCATTGGCGCCTGCATTGAAGTGACACGCATTGCATTTGCCAAGCGTGTTATCCATAAAAATCTCCTGCCCGCGTGCGGCGATGACCCCCTTCAGTCGCAGCGGCAATGCCAGATCGGCCTGCCTGCCGAGCGATAGCTGAAACGCTTCGAGTGCGTCAAGCTCATCGTCGGTCGGCAAACGAAAGTCGACACCAGCAATTCGACGGGTACTCTTGGTAAAGTGCTGGACCACCGCGCCTGTCGCGAACGACCGCAACGACCCATCACCCGGTGCGCCATCTCCCGACCAACCAGTTCGCGGCCCATCCTGACTTTCAATCGACGCGGACATGGCCAAGGTATGCGGAACGCCGCGCATGTTGAAAT
>JBPCYD010000199.1:0-10921 GCA_051007895.1 Woeseiaceae bacterium | reverse complement strand
GGCTTTAGCCGCGATTCCTAATAATAGGAAAGCAGTCCACCAAGAATCTAGAGAGCGCTAAAGATCAATCCGCAGTGATCGTTGACTTGCTTTCGAGTTTACAGGCGGATTGGGCTTTAGCCGCGATTCCTAGCCATAGGGAAGCACTCCACCAAGATTTTCGGGAGCGCTAAAGATCAATCCGCAAAGATCGTTGACTTGCTTTCGAGATTGCAGGCGGATTGGGCTTTAGCCGCGATTCAATTTCAGTTTGATGCGACCGGGTCTTCCGCGAAGTTCTTCTCCAGGACCCGCCGCGTGTCCTCAGCAAGATTGGTCATCCCCAGTCCTTCATAGGCTTCAATCATGATACGCAGGGATTCTTCACCGCTCTCCGCACCGTGATAGGTTTCGAGCGCTGTTTTAGCCCGATTTAATGCCGCTACATAGGCATCTCGTTCCAGGTAAAAGTGGGCAACCGCATTCTCGTATGACGCCAATCTGTTCTTGAGATAGACCATTCGTTGCTGCGCGTCCGGCGCATACGGACTGGCCGGATAGCGGTCGACCAGGCGGCTCAGGATAGAGAAAGCCCGCTGGCCATCTCTTGGTGGGCGCCTGTCGACGCTTTTCCTGAACAGTCGCTCGACGAACGTCTGGCCGCGTTCGAAGTATGCGAGTCCCTGTATATATAACGCGTAATCCACGCGCGGATGCGTCGGATTCTCGCGAAGGAAAGTCTCCGCAGCCTCGATAGCCTGTTCGGTGCGACTGTCTTTGTAATACGCGTGACTCAGCTCCAACTGCATCTGCGTGGCAAATTCGCTGAACGGGAAGCGCGCCTGCAGTTGCTCAAAAATGGAAATCGCCTTGCGGTAGTTGCCGACGTTGACGGCGTGTTGTGCCTCTTCATAGGCCTCGGCGATGCTCGTATTGAGGTCGAATTCCTCGTCGTTTCCACCGCAACCGACTGACAGCAATGCAACCAGCAGCAGCATTGGCACTGCGCGTTTTTGGCGTAACGTTGTCGTCGCGTGGTTAAACAATTTGCTGAAAGGAATCATCTTTACGTATTTAACATTTGTAACATCGGTGTCGGCGAATGCGCGGCCGGACTGTGCATGAAACCGGCGGAATCGGCAAGTATACCGTAAACTTATGCGTCCTCTGACCCGTGAGCCCCCTGGCGCAAGTGACTGATATTCTCGAAAAACACGTCCCCGCGGACCTGTCCGGTCAGCGTTTAGACAGGGCTTTGGCCGGCATGTTTCCGGAATATTCACGTAGCCGGCTCAAAAACTGGCTTCTACAGGGAAACGTGACCGTAGATGGCCAAACCATGCGGCCGCGCGATAGCGTCGCGGGCGGCGAGCACGTGATTGTGAAGCCCCAGCCAGAACAGCGCGTTAGCAGTCGTCCTGAACCGATTGAACTCGACATTGCGTTCGAAGACGAGGCGCTCCTGGTCGTCAATAAACCCGTCGGCCTGGTGGTTCATCCCGGCGCGGGCAACACACGGGGAACGCTGATGAATGGCCTGCTGCATCATGCGCCGTCGCTCGAGACACTGCCACGCGCAGGCATTGTGCATCGCCTCGACAAGGATACGAGCGGCCTCATGCTGGTCGGCAAGAACCTGGAAGCGCATACGGCGCTCGTTCGCTTGCTTGCCGAGCGTGACATTTCGCGACACTACCTGGCCGTGTGTTCAGGTGTCCTGACGGGTGGCGGCAGGATCGACGCGCCGATTGCTCGCCATCCCGTAGACCGATTGCGCATGAGTGTGCAGGAACGCGGCAAACCTGCGGTGACCCACTATCGTGTAAAGGAGCGCTATCGTGCACACACGTATGTTGATGTGCAGCTTGAGACCGGGAGAACGCACCAGATAAGAGTTCATTTCGCGCATCGCAGAAACCCCCTGGTCGGTGACCCGGTGTACGGCGGCCGGTTAGCGATACCCGCCGGCTCGTCCGAGGAACTGCGAGAGGCGTTGCGCCGGTTTCGGCGCCAAGCGTTGCACGCAGCGCGTCTGCAGTTCAGGCATCCGGTTAGCGACGAACTCGTCGATTTGTCGGCACCACCGCCGCGCGATTTTTCTGAGCTTCTTGAAGTCCTGGGTAGCGACGCGGAAAAGGCAGAGTGAAGACCACACTGGACTGGATTCCGGCGGACTGGTCGGCACCGGCGAATATTATTGCCGGGTGTACCACCCGTAGCGGCGGCGTCAGCAAGGGTCCCTATGCATCGCTAAATCTGGGCGATCATGTCGGTGACGACCCTGCCTTTGTGCGCGAAAACCGGCGGCGCCTGGTCGCCGGCGCCAGTTTGCCGGCCGAGCCGCTTTGGTTGCACCAGGTTCATGGCAACGCGGTAGTGACAGATCCACCAGCGGTAAGCAAGCCGCAGGCCGATGCCATCGTCAGTAGAAAGATCGGATCCGTTTGCGCGGTAATGATTGCCGATTGCCTGCCGATACTATTGGTATCAGGCGACGGCACGGAAGTCGCCGCCATCCATGCGGGATGGCGAGGCCTGGCCGGCGGCGTTGTGGAAGCGACGTTACAGGCCATGCGTGCTGCTCCTGGCGATATGCTTGCCTGGTTGGGACCCGCTATATCAAAAGATCATTTTGAGGTCGGCGAAGAAGTGAGAATGGCATTTACAGAACACGATCCGGCCGCTGCCCGCTGCTTCTACAGCAACGAACGGGGCCGCTGGCAGGCCGACCTGTTTGCACTGGCGCGTCAGCGCGTGGAGGCCGCTGGCATTCGACAAGTCTCCGGCGGTGATTACTGTACTTACGGTGATTCCGGACGCTTTTACTCCTATCGACGGGACGGAGAATGCGGTCGCATGGCATGTTTCGTTTTGCGCAATGGCGAAAAACCCTGAAACCGCTTGAAATACACCAAATAGGTGCAATCTAAGGCGGAGTTCAAACTTCAAGAGCCAAAACCATGAGAATGGACAAACTCACAAGCAAGTTTCAAATGGCGTTGTCAGAAGCGCAGTCGCTAGCGGTCGGTATGGATCATCAATTCATCGAACCGGCGCACGTCATGGCTGCATTACTCGATCAGCAGGGTAGTTCGGTTCGAGGCCTGCTCGCTAAATCGGGGGTCAATGTAAACCTGTTGCGCTCGCAGCTTGGCGACTCACTGGATCGATTGCCAAAAGTGGAGGGCACGGGTGGTGAGGTCCATTTTGGCAATGACGTTGCGAAGCTCCTGAACATCACGGACAAGCTCGCGCAGGATCGCAATGACCAGTACATATCCAGTGAGTTGTTTGTCCTGGCGGCAATGGACAAGTCGTCCCCGTTGGCACCTCTTCTAGAACAAGCTGGTGCGATTCGTGGCGCGCTGGAGCAGTCGATCGACGAGATCCGCGGCGGTCAGCAGGTTGACGATCCCAATGCGGAAGATACCCGACAGGCACTTGAGAAATATACAATCGACCTGACGGAGCGCGCCGAGCAGGGCAAGCTCGACCCGATCATCGGCCGTGACGATGAAATCCGCCGCACGATTCAGATCCTGCAGCGGCGTACCAAGAACAACCCGGTTTTAATCGGTGAGCCCGGGGTCGGTAAAACGGCGATCATCGAAGGCCTGGCGCAGCGCATCGTTAACAACGAAATTCCAGAAGGGCTGCGCAACAAGCGCATTCTTTCGCTCGACATGGGCGCGCTTATCGCTGGCGCCAAGTTTCGTGGAGAATTTGAAGAACGTCTTAAAGCCGTGCTGAGCGATCTCGCGAAGCAGGAAGGCCAGATCATTTTGTTCATTGACGAACTGCATACGATGGTCGGCGCAGGCAAGGCCGAGGGTTCGATGGATGCCGGCAATATGCTCAAGCCGGCATTGGCTCGCGGTGAGTTGCACTGCGTTGGCGCGACTACGCTGGACGAATATCGGCAATACCTGGAAAAAGACGCTGCGCTGGAGCGGCGCTTCCAGAAAGTGCTCGTCGTCGAACCGACGGTTGAGGATACGATCGCGATCCTACGCGGGCTGAAGGAGCGTTACGAAGTACATCACGGGGTCGAGATTACGGATCCGGCCATCGTCGCCGCAGCGACCCTGTCGCATCGCTACATTTCTGATCGGCAGTTGCCGGACAAGGCGATCGATCTTGTTGACGAGGCCGCTTCCCGAATCCGTATCGAAATCGATTCGAAGCCTGAAGAGATGGACAAGCTGGAGCGACGCATTATTCAGCTGAAAATCGAGCGGGAAGCGCTCAAGAAGGAATCTGACGATGCGTCCCGCAAGCGACTCGATGACCTCGAGGAACAACTGCAGGAGCTGGAACGCGAATTTGCCGATCTGGAAGAAGTCTGGAAGTCCGAGAAAGCGGCCATGCAGGGCACCACTCATATCAAGGAAGAGCTGGAGAGAGCGCGCCTGGACCTGGAAACGGCGCACCGCGCAAATGATCTCGCGCGAATGTCCGAGCTGCAGTATGGGCGTATTCCCGAACTCGAAAAGCAGCTCCAGGATGCAATGGTCGCGGAAGGCCAGGAGACCACCCTGCTGCGCAACAATGTAACCGACGAAGAAGTTGCCGAAATCGTGTCCAAGTGGACCGGCATACCGGTTTCTAAAATGCTCGAGGGCGAGAAGGACAAGCTGTTGCAAATGGAATCCATCGTGCAGCAACGCGTGATTGGTCAATCTGAAGCACTAACCGCAGTTGCGAATGCGATTCGCCGGTCTCGGGCCGGTCTCTCGGACCCGAACAAACCGATCGGTTCATTCCTGTTCCTTGGGCCGACCGGTGTCGGCAAGACGGAATTGACCAAAGCGCTGGCGAACTTCCTGTTCGATACCGACGACGCCATGGTACGCCTCGATATGTCGGAGTTCATGGAGAAGCATTCCGTTGCGCGCCTTATCGGTGCGCCCCCGGGTTACGTTGGCTACGACGAGGGCGGCTACTTAACAGAAGCAGTACGGCGGCGACCCTATTCCGTCATTCTCCTGGATGAAGTTGAGAAAGCGCACCCGGACGTATTTAACGTGTTACTGCAGGTATTGGACGACGGACGCCTAACTGACGGTCAGGGTCGTACCGTCGATTTTCGCAATACGGTCATTGTGATGACGTCAAACCTGGGCTCACAGCGAATTCAGGAACTCGCCGGCGAGCAGAACTACGCGGCGATGAAGGACTCCGTAATGGAAATCGTGTCACAACATTTCCGGCCGGAGTTTATCAATCGGGTTGACGACACGGTTGTATTCCACCCCTTGAGTCGCGAGCACATTCGCGCGATCGTCGATATACAGCTCGGATACCTGCACGAACGACTGGCCGGGCGGGACATGCAGATCGTCCTGTCCGAAGCCGCTCGGGACCGATTGGCCGAAGCGGGATTCGATCCGGTGTATGGCGCCAGGCCGTTAAAACGGGCGATTCAGCAGCAGGTGGAGAACCCGCTGGCGCAGGAGATCCTGCAAGGGCGGTTCAAACCGGGCGATACGATTGAGGTGGGCGTTGCCGAGGACCATCTCGAGTTTCAGAACGCTGCCTGACAGCGCAAAAAAAACATATAATTGATCCAGCGCCGCAGCCAGGTCATGGTTGCGGCCATTTCTTGTGACGGAGAGTAATGCATGCCGATTTACGAGTATGCCTGTAAAAGTTGTGACCACACGATGGACGCGCTGCAGAAGATGAGCGACGATCCGCTCGTGGAGTGCCCGGAGTGCAGCCAGCCGGCGCTCAAGCGTTTGATTTCGGCGCCGCGGTTCCGTCTCAAGGGCGAAGGCTGGTACGAGACAGACTTCAAGAAAGACAACCAGCGCAACCTCGCTAAGGGCGATACGGAGTCGTCCGGCGATTCCAAGGGCGATACCAAAAAAGAGTCGAAGACTGAGAAGAAAGACGCCAAAAAAACAGAAACCAAGGCGAAGGAAACCACTAAGACCAAGGACGCATGAAAAACTTACGCAAATACATTATTGCAGGTCTCCTTGTTTGGCTGCCGCTGGCGGTTACTTATCAGCTACTCAAGTTTGTGATCAGCCAAATGGACCGCTGGCTCGACAATTTCCTCGAGTGGTTGCCGCCGGAATACCATCCCGATCAATTACTCGGTGTTGCCATTCCAGGGCTCGGCGTTATTTTCACGTTCCTGTTGCTGGTCATTACCGGCATGCTTGCAGCGAATTTCATCGGTCGTGCTTTCGTAAACGGATGGGAGTCGTTGCTGGATCGCATTCCTGTTGTGCGGGCCGTGTATTCTGCGGTAAAGAAATTTGCGGAAATGGTTTTTTCCGACAAGAGCGAATCGTTCAAGAATGTATTGCTGATTCAATATCCGCGCAAAGGACTTTATAGCCTCGCTTTCCAGACATCCAGCGAGCTGGGCGAAGTTCAGGGTCGTAGCGGTGAAGAGGTTGTGTGCACCTTCGTTCCGACCACGCCCAATCCGACCTCGGGCTTCATCATTATCGTGCCGAGAAAAGATGTCACGGTGCTCGATATGGAAGTCGACGAAGCACTGAAGATGATCATCTCGCTCGGTGTGGTCGTACCCACCTGGCGCGAGGACCAACTAGGCCAGCTGCCGTTAAAGATGCCCGACGAGCCCGAAGACTAGCCGCGGCGCGACCGGGTTCCGGTTGCAGGCTAACCCGGCAAGCCGTACCATTCCGCCTCCAAAAATTGAGGCACCACCGGAACTTACCATGCGTAGCCATTATTGTGGACAAGTAGACGAAGGCCTGATCGGGCAGGAGATTTCCGTGTGCGGCTGGGTACATCGCCGGCGTGATCACGGTGGTGTCATTTTTGTCGATTTGCGCGATCGGGAAGGGCTGCTGCAGGTCGTATTCGATCCCGATCGTCCCGAAATATTTGCTGAGGCGGAACGCATTCGCGGTGAATATGTTCTTGCGGTCAAAGGTGTCGTCAGGGATCGGCCGGAGGGCACGGTTAATCCCAACATGCCAACGGGCAAGATCGAGGTCCTGGCCCATGAATTGACTACGCTCAACGACGCCGAAACGCCTCCTTTTCATCACGACGAACACGCGAACGAGGAGTTGCGACTGAAGTATCGCTATCTCGACCTGCGCCGGGAAGGCATGCTGGGCAACCTGCGCTTGCGCCATGCTGTTACCCGGGCAATGCGCAACTATCTCGACGGCAATGGTTTTGTAGACGTCGAAACGCCCATGTTGACGCGAGCCACCCCTGAAGGCGCCCGCGACTATATCGTTCCTAGCCGCACGCACCCCGGCAAATTTTTCGCCCTGCCGCAGTCGCCGCAGATTTTCAAACAGCTGCTGATGATGTCCGGCCTTGATCGCTACTACCAGATCGTTCGCTGTTTCCGTGACGAGGACTTGCGCGCCGATCGCCAGCCGGAATTTACGCAGCTGGATATCGAGATGAGTTTTGTCGATGAAGCCGACGTAACCGGTGCAATGGAAGGATTGGTCACAGCGCTATTTAAGGAAGTGATGGACATCGACCTGCCATCACCCTTTCCGCGGCTGACTTACGCTGACGCCATGCATCGATTTGGTTCCGATAAGCCGGATCTCAGAATCGCGCTCGAACTGGTCGAAGTGGCGGACCTGATGGCATCGGTGGAGTTCAAGGTGTTCGCCGGTCCGGCAGCCGATCCGGAAGGAAGAGTTGCGGCACTGTGTGTTCCCGGTGGCAGTGAGCTCAGCCGCAAGGAGATTGACGACTATACAGCCTATGTCGGTCGCTACGGCGCAAAGGGTCTCGCTTACATAAAAGTAAATGACGCGAGTGCCGGACGTGATGGTCTGCAGTCACCGATACTCAAGTTCCTGCCGGACGATGCGGTAACCGGAATCATGCAACGAACCGGGGCAAAAGACGGTGACCTGATTTTCTTCGGGGCAGACAAGGCGCGGGTCGTAAACGACGCGCTGGGCGCATTGCGGGTGAAAGTAGGGCAGGATCGTGGCCTCGTTGCCGCCGGATGGCAGCCGGTGTGGGTCGTTGATTTCCCCATGTTCGAACAGGACGCCCAGTCGAAAGGCTGGACCTCCCTGCATCATCCGTTTACGGCGCCAGCCGTGGACGAGCCTGATGCCGTGCGTGCAGAACCAGGAACAGTGCTGTCGCGAGCGTACGACATGGTACTTAACGGCTCGGAAATCGGCGGCGGGTCGATTCGTATTCATGATCAAGAGATGCAGGCAGCGATTTTCGAGCTTCTTGGTATCAGCGATGACGAAGCCGAGGAAAAATTCGGTTTTCTGTTACAAGCGCTCGAGTATGGATGCCCGCCGCACGGTGGAATTGCATTCGGTCTCGATCGAATGGTGATGTTGATGGCGGACGCGGACAGCATCCGCGACGTGATTGCATTTCCGAAAACGCAGACCGCAAGTTGTCCATTGACGAATGCACCAGGTGCGGTATCAGCGGAGCAACTTAAGGAAACCGGCATACGCGTTCGGACTCCCAGAACGGATTAATCACGTCATCGAAATCGGTACGGAGTGTAAACGTCCAATGTCTGCGGATCCGGAATAGTCCAGTCGCTCTCTATAGAATTCCAGAATCTGTACTTGTCATTGTCTACACGGACGATGCAGAAGTCCTGTTGCTAAAGCGATCGGCGCCCTTCGAATTTTGGCAGTCAGTCACGGGGTCGCTGGAGATTGATGAGCTCGCCTGCGAAGCTGCGGTTCGCGAGTTGTTCGAAGAAACGGGGCTGGCGAATGAAGGCCAATTGTACAACGCTGATCGGTGCCGCAATTTCACTATCGATCCTCGTTGGCGCAAGCGCTACGCACCCGGGGTTACGGAGAATACCGAGCACGAATGGCATTTTCGTTTGCCGGCTCCGTGCAATGTGCAGATCGACGATGCCGAACACAGTGAGTGTCAATGGGTGCCGATTAACGAGGCGATAAATCGCGTTTGGTCATGGACCAACAAGGATGCACTACGAATGCTCCAGGCGGAATTGCGAACAACACCGTAAACGGTATGATGCAAGCCGCGCATGGCACGACGATAAGACAGATAAGGAACCCAATGAATACCCAGGTTACCGAGGAAGTACGTATTACGCCGCGTTATATGTTCTTGCTTATCGTGTCCATTCCCGGGTTTGCATGGCTTTACTATCTCGTTGGTTCGACATTCTTTGACTCGCCACTGTCTCTCGAAGAGTACGTTGTCTTCACGACGTTGGTGGCTATCGTGGTTACCGGCTGCTACCAACTTTTTTTCTGGGTACAAAGAAACAACTATCGATTTGAATCGCGTTGCTTTGTTACGCCATTGGACGCCTACATTCCGTTCTGGCCTTCCTGGGTCTGGATTTACTCATTTCTGTATTACATTGCCATCGGCTTCGTCGTCGCTTCCATCCAATCGATAGCCGAAGGCGTCTACCTGATATTCGGTGCGGTGATGCTCCTGCTATCACAGGTATCATTTTTCTACCTGTTTCCGTCAACGGTTCCTCCAGAGTATCGGCAGTATGAATCGAACACGCTCGCCACAAAGTTTCTCCGCTTTGTGCAGGGCAAAGACAATGGTCGAAACTGCATGCCAAGCATGCACTGCTCCGTTGCGATGTACGTAAGCCTCGTGCTTTACCCGGTACTGGGAAGTTACAGCTGGGTTTTTGTCGGGCTGATCGCGATTTCGTGTCTTTTTGTCAAACAACATCAGATCGCCGATATCCTGCCGGGTATCGGGCTTGGCTGGATCGTCTGGCAACTGGCGCCTACGCTATAGCGCTATTGGCCTTCATCGCGAAGTTTTTTCAGGCCATACAGTGCATCCAGCGCTTCCCTTGGCGAGAGTCCGTCCGGGTCGATGTCGGCCAGCGCATCGGCCAGTAAGTCAACAGCAGGTTCCGGAGCTGCGCTGAACGGCAGCTGCGTCTGCGGATGTTCGTGGACCTGCTGTGTTTCGAGCGCCGCAAGATATTTCTTTGCTCGACGAATAACGACAGGCGGTACTCCTGCCAGTGCCGCGACCTGCAATCCGTAGCTTTGGTTTGCTGGACCCGGCCTTACAGCATGCAAAAATACCAACTGCCCCCTGTGTTCGGTCGCATCAAGGTGCGCGTTATTGCACGCTGGAATTTCGTCTGCAAGTGCCGTTAATTCGAAATAATGAGTTGCAAACAATGTAAAGGCTTTCGCCGTTTCCCCCATATGATGTGCCGCAGCCCATGCCAGGGACAGGCCATCGAATGTGCTCGTGCCCCGGCCAATCTCATCCATCAATACGAGGCTCTGTTCAGTCGCGTTGTTCAGTATGGTCGCGGTTTCAGTCATTTCCACCATGAAGGTTGAACGGCCACCGGCAATGTCGTCTGATGCGCCAATACGAGTGAATATCCGATCGATCGGACCGATACGCAGACTGTCGGCAGGAACGAAGCTGCCTATGTGCGCCAGGATGACAATAAGTGCGGCCTGCCGCATGTAGGTCGATTTGCCACCCATGTTCGGACCCGTGATGACGAGCAGTTTTTGCTGGTTGTTCATTGACAGATCGTTGGCGACGAAAGGTGTATCGATCACCTGTTCGACCACCAGGTGTCGACCGCCCCGGATTTCAACACAGGGCTCGTGCGCGAGCTCAGGCTTGACCAGGGAAAGGCTGTCGGCTCGCTCGGCAAACGCCGCCAATACGTCGATTTCAGCCAGTCCGAAGGCTGACTCTTGCAGCGCCGCCAGTACCTCGTTCAATGAATCCAGCAATGATTCGTAAAGGAGTTTTTCGCGACTTAGCGCGCGTTCCCTCGCGCTTAGTACCTTGTCTTCAAATTCTTTTAGCTCTGGCGTTATGAATCGCTCGGCGTTTTTAAGGGTCTGACGCCTTACGTATTCATCCGGCGCTTTTGCTGCCAGGCTCTTGCTGATTTCGATGTAGTACCCGTGCACCCGATTGTAGCCAAGCTTCAGCGTCGACAACCCGG
>JBPCYD010000198.1:0-13918 GCA_051007895.1 Woeseiaceae bacterium | reverse complement strand
TGTTGGATGGTGTCTTGCATGGACGCGAAATATATTGACCATCAACGATATTCGTCAATGAAATGGACAACTTGGGAAAAATGACCCAAGTTTTGCGGCATCACCGGTCCGCCGACGATAGTTACTAATGAAAGTCTTGCCTAGTTTTAGACCTTGATTTTGTTAAGATTTATTGCTTTGCGTTGACGAAAATCTGGTTAATTATTGATCACCAAGCATTTTTTCCAATGCACCCTCGGTCAACACCTCTATTCCGAGATTTTGCGCTTTTGTTAGTTTTGAACCAGCTTTGTCACCTGCGACCAGAAAATCGGTTTTCTTTGAAACTGATCCGGCTACCTTTCCTCCCAGTGCCTGAATGCTGTCTTTTGCCGCATTTCGGGTCATTCCAGACAGAGTTCCGGTCAAAACAAACGTCTTGCCAGCGAGCTTGCCAGCGGCGATTTCAGCCTCCGGCTCGAATTCGTCCCATGTGACACCTGAATCCTGCAGTTTTTGAACCACCTCCTGATTATGCTTTTCAGCGAAAAAAGCGTGAATCCGCGATGCGACGACCGGCCCAACGTCGGGAACCTGCTGCAGAGTATCTTCATCAGCTCGCATGACGGCCTCCAGCTTGCCGTAGTGAGACGTTAGCGAGGATGCTGTCGCCTCTCCTACCTCCCGAATTCCAAGCGCGTAGAGGAAGCGTGACAGAGTCGTCTTCTTGCTTGTCTCAATAGACTCAAGGAGATTGACCGCAGATTTTTCGCCCATTCGTTCAAGCTCAACAAGCTCGTCTTTTTGCAGGTCAAACAAATCCGCCGGGGTCCTGATGCGGTCCAGCTCAACGAGTTGCTCGATCAACTTGCTGCCCAGACCATCGATATCCAGCGCCCGCCTGGACACAAAATGCTTTAGCGCTTCTACCCGCTGCGCCGCGCAATACAAGCCGCCCGTACAACGCGCAACGGCTTCTCCTTCCTCGCGCACCACTTTCGAACCACAAATCGGGCATTTCGCGGGCGCCTTGACCTGCTTCGCGCCCTTGGGCCTGCGGTCGGCGACAATCTTGACCACCTCCGGAATAACATCGCCGGCACGGCGCACGATCACGGTATCCCCTACTCTGACGTCTTTGCGGTGCAGTTCGTCCATGTTGTGCAACGTAGCGTTACTCACCGTCACGCCGCCGACAAATACCGGTTCCAGTCGAGCCACCGGCGTGACTGCCCCGGTGCGACCGACCTGGAACTCAATGTCTCGAACGACAGTTAGTTCTTCCTGCGCCGGAAACTTGTGGGCGATGGCCCAACGCGGGGCCCGCGAAACGAAGCCGAGCAACTCCTGCTGCTTGATACTATTGACCTTGTAAACCACACCATCAATGTCGTATGCCAGCTCGTCACGTTTGCCTCCTATTTCCTCATAAAAGGCCAGGCAACCATCTATGCCCTCCACAGTCTTCCGTTCAGGACAAACTTTGAGCCCCCATTCCCGCAACCGATCAAGTACGTCGCTGTGGCGGTCGGGAATCGTGCCACCATCAACTGACCCAACCGAATAAACATAGATATCGAGCGGTCGTTCCGCCGTTAGTTTGGGATCAAGCTGACGCAGGCTTCCGGCCGCGGCGTTGCGCGGGTTTACGAACGTTTTATCGCCCTTTTTAATCGCCTCTGCATTGAACGCGGCAAAACCGGCGCGCGGCATGAATACTTCGCCCCTGACTTCCAGTGAGGCTGGAAAATGCTTTCCCATTAGCTGTAGCGGCACGGCCTCAATTGTGCGCACATTGTGCGTGATATCTTCGCCCCGAGTGCCGTCGCCGCGAGTTGCTCCACGAACCAGTTTTCCATGCTCATACAGCAAGCTGACCGCCGCGCCATCGAGTTTCGGCTCCGCCGAATACTCAATTTGGGTTGCTACGTCCAGCTAGAGTCGCTCCGTAACTCGCCGGTGAAAATCACGAAGTTCTGTATCGCTAAACGCATTGTCAAGCGACAACATCGGCAGCTGATGCTGCACCGTGCCGAATGCCGCGATCGGCTCTGCGCCAACTCGCTGCGTTGGCGACTCGGGAGTAATCAGGTCGGGATGCGCGTCTTCCAGGGCCTGCAACTCGCGAACCAGCCTGTCGTATTCAGCGTCGGGAATCTCTGGTTCGTCGAGGACATGATACTGATGGTTGTGATGCCGAAGCTGCTCGCGCAGCTTTTCTGCTTTCTTAACTATCGCAGTCGGCGCGCTCATAGGTCAGTACGCGGGTTCACACAACAATGGAGCTATGCTGATACTGAATTATTTCCTCGCGCAAATAGCGCTCGCGCTGAATACTCAGTGTGCTACCGGACTCATCCAGCAGTTCAGCACCTAAAGACTGGGACAATGCACGAGACGCCGCCATCATCAGATCGAAAGCCTCAGCACCATCTATTGGTCCGGGGAGAACCATGAATAGACTGATGCCAGGGATTTCCTGTCCTTTGATATTTTCCAGGTCAAAGCTACCCGGTTCGACAAGACTCGCCGCACTAAAAACAATCTTGTCTTCTTCGTTACCTTCGAAGCGGTGGAATATGCCAAATTTCCCGTGCCGCATACCGATCCCACGCAGACTCAAGACCAGTTCATCACCAGCAAACGCACCATTGTTTCGGGCAATTACGCGAAGCGTCACTATTTTCTGCGGCATATCAGGCGCGTCGTCATCTGGCTGCGCCACGCCACTATCCACATCGGATAAAGTTGATTTGTCTTCATTGGCAGAATCGAGCTCGCCCAGCGACGGCTCAACTCTATCGCCAGTAAATCCTGATTCTTCCTGGTTTTCCTCGCGGCCTCGCTGATAGCGGGTGTACAGGTACACACCTGCAACGACAAACAGTCCGAATCCCAACAGTAACCAACGTAGACCGTCCATACGAAATCTCTAGTGATCCGCGCTAACTGGCTGCCATCTTCACCGCTTCGTCGAGATCGACAGAAACCAGGCGGGACACTCCCGGCTCCTGCATCGTCACACCAGTAAGCTGTCGCGCCATCTCCATTGTAACTTTGTTGTGTGTTATGAAGACAAACTGGACGACATCAGACATCTCTTTAACGATCTCACAGAAACGCGTAATGTTCGCGTCATCCAGCGGCGCGTCAACCTCATCGAGCAGGCAGAACGGTGCCGGATTGAGCTCAAAAATAGCGAAGACCAGCGCGACGGCGGTGAGGGCTTTTTCTCCACCTGACAAAAGGTGAATAGTGCTATTGCGTTTACCGGGAGGTCGTGCCATCACGGTAACGCCGGCCGACAGCAAATCATCGCCGGTCAATTCCAGGTAGGCATGGCCACCGCCGAAGAGTTTCGGGAATAATTTTTTGAACCCGATATCGATCTTCGCGTAAGTTTCGCGGAATCGGGTACGTGTTTCGCGATCAATCTTTCGAATGGCACCTTCCAGCGTCTCGAGCGCATCTATCAAGTCCGCCAATTGTGAATCGAGATATTCCTTACGCTCCGATTGTTCTTTGAATTCATCGATTGCAGCCAGGTTAATCGGTCCAAGTCGCTCGATTCGTCGACGTACCTTCTCCAGTTTCTCTTCCCAGCTATCAATGCCGGAATCCTCGGCCAGCTCCCCGAGCAGTTCGTCCAGGTCAAAATCGGTCTGTTCAAACTGTTCCGCAAAGCCCTCACGCCTGACGCTGACTTCTTGCACAACCATCCTGGCGTCGCTCACCCGGGTGCGTGCCTCCTCCACCAGCTGCTCATTGCGCATCCTGGTCTGATCGAGTTCCCGCAATTCGTTTTCGACGTTTTCAACGAGCCGACGCGCTTCGGCGAGTTCATTCTCCACCGCAACCCGCACTTGCAACAACTTCTCCAGTTCGTGCGTATTGGCCTCTAACGGGCTTTCGCTTTGTTCCAGCTGGTGCCGAATGTCATGTTCTCGCGATCGAAAATGACGTAATTGGGACTGCATACGAGCCAGGCTCTGCGAGGCGGAATCTTTGCTGGATCTGCGCGTTTCAAACTGTATCGCCAGGTCATGCGCTGCAATGCGATCCTCGTCTGCCTGCGCCCGCACGCGCTCCAATTCTGCTCGCAGTTCACCACGCTGGGACTCAAGCGCCTCACGCTGCATATCCAGTTCGGAAAGAAAGCTGACGGCCTGAGTAAACTGAGTGCTCGACGTTCGTGCTTGCTCCTCGGCCTGGAAGCGTTCTTTTTCTATATCGCTACTCTCTTCTAAAATGGCTTCCTGACGTGCTGTCGCCTGATCCAGCTGATAGCGAGCCGTATCGAGCTTTGCCTTGATGTCAGAGTATTCATCAAGCAGCGCGTTGGCATCACTCTGCAGCTTTTCACGCCGGTCTTCCAACTGCCGCAACCGGTTACGGCCGTCCATCATCAGCTTGGCGGCGCTATCACTACGGGCATGCAGCTCACGGATTTCGTTCTTGAGGCGTCGCATGTCGTGTTCGCGACCAAGCACACCTGACTGGGCATTCTTATCGCGATTCACTCGCAGCCAGTTTCTGCTCAGCCACACGCCATCTGTTGTAATGACGGAGCCATCAACATCGAGATCACCTAACTGATCCCGAATGGCCAGTGCTTTATTGAGTGATTCGGCGACGCGAACGGTGCGCAGTATTTCAAGCACTGCGGCCGGAGCCTCCGAGACTTTTGCAGCCAATGTCGACGAAGAATCCCCGCCAGGCGACGCCGCTGCGGAGTCAACCAGCAACGTCATATTGCCAGAGCGCAGTTCGGCGAGACTCGCTGTCGCGGTCGCAACATCGCTAACACACACCGCCTGCAAATAGTCGCCGAGAACAGTCTCGACTGCGGTCTCCCAGCCGTTTTCAACAGAGATTGACTGTGCGACTCGTTGGTTGTTCATCAGGCCCGACGATTCCAGCCAACTCTGGATTCCGTCATCACCCTCGCCGAGCGCTGCCTTCTGTATCGCCTCAAGCGACGCAAATTTCGACTTTGAATCGAGCAGCGTTGCCCGACGATCATCAACAAGATTGCTCAGCTTTTTGTCTTGCTCGCGCAGTTTGTGGATCTTGTCCGCCACGTCAGCAATCGCTCGCTCAAATTCTTCACGTGCCTGGCGCTTGCGCTGTTCGGCAGCTGCCAGCGTTTCGAATTGCGCTTTGAGCTTTTGTGGATTGGCGCTTTGTTGCGATTCGTCGAGTTTGCGGCGGCGCTCTGACAGGCTGGTGAGGCGCGACTGCAATTGTTCGGATCGCGTTTCCTCAACGTTTCGGGTCTGTTCGGCGTCGTTCGCCTTACTTGAATATTCATCCCAACGCGCCTGCCACTCGGCGATGGCCTTTTCGGCCTGTTCCAGCGATGACTGCGAGCGACTTTGCTGGGATCGCGCTTCCTCCAGTCCCGGCACTAACTCGTTTATCGATAATTCCAGTTGAGCGATATCGCTTTCGTCTTTGTTGATGTGACCCGCGATCTCACCGGCCGCCTGAATAGCCTGCTCTAAATCGTGTTGCTGTCTCTCCCGCAGTTCGTGTGCATGCTCGATGGTCTGCTCAACCCGGGCAATTTCCGATCCCGCCTTATAAAAGCGACCTTGCACTTCATTGAAAGCATCCGTCAGCTCGGTATTTTGAACTCGCGCTGCTTCGATTTTAGCTTCGTTCTTACGTTGGTCCGCGATTTGTGCCTCAAGGGCTGTCTCCTGGTCACGCAAATGACTGGTCGAGTCTTTTGCACGTGTATCCAGGTCACGCAACCGCAGCGCCAGCAGTTCTGCGGCTGTTCTGCGCTCCTCATCTTTCAGCCGTCCATACCGTTCGGCCGTCTTGGCCTGCCGATCCAGGTGCTTGATTTGCTTTTCAACCTCCTCCTGCACATCCGCAAGCCGATCAAGATTGTCCTTGGTATGCTTGATACGATTCGAGGTCTCCCGGCGACGTTCCTTATATTTGGAGATTCCCGCCGCTTCCTCGATGAAGGTCCGCATTTCCTCAGGCTTCGCCTCGATAATTCGCGAAATCATGCCTTGCTCGATAATCGAGTAGCTTCGTGGTCCCAGTCCTGTGCCGAGGAAAACCCCCGTAATGTCTTTTCGTCGGCAGCGCGTACCATTTAGAAAATAGGTTGATATCCCATCTCGCGACACCTCGCGGCGAATCGCGATTTCGGAGTATTTCGCGTACTGCCCTTCCAGCGTCGATTCGGAATTGTCGAACAGCAGCTCGACCGATGCCGCTCCCACGGGTTTCCTGGAGCTGGATCCATTAAAAATAACGTCAGTGATGGAATCACCGCGTAATCGGCTGGCGGAGCTTTCGCCCATCACCCAACGAACGGCGTCAATTACGTTTGATTTGCCGCATCCATTAGGACCAACGACGCCTACGAGGCTGCTCGGAAAGGGAATCGTGGTCGGATCTACGAATGATTTAAAGCCGGCAAGCTTAATCTTGCTGAGTCGCATGTGGTGGTGTTTGCCCAACGCCAAGAGAATGCGCCGTAGTGTAATCCAATTGATGGCATAAAACGATTGTCGCTTGTAAAAGACACTTCCGCCGAAACCCCCGCCATATCTCGGCTGGCGCCCGGTATCGGGAGTCCGGATCGGCAAAACCGCAAGCGCCGGATCGGGCCAGAATGGGCCGGGCAAAAAAAGCAATTATTAAGGCTTCCATGTCGAACGAGTCAATGTATAATTGCGCGTTTTTCTCGGACCGGTAGGAGTAGAAAATGCCCGCAAAAAAGACTGCGCGCAAGAAGCCAAAACGCGCAAAGGCCTCCCGGAAAAAGGCTGCAAAGCGCAAGCCAGTTGCCAAAAAGAAGACTGCAGGTAAGAAACGCAAAGTGACTAAGAAAAAGGCTGCGAAAAAGGCTGCGGCGAAAAAAACGCCGAAACGGAAGAAGGCAGCCCGAAAGAAGCCGGCTGCCCGTAAATCTGCCAAGAAAAAGGTAGCCCGGAAGAAGGCAACTAAAAAGAAGCCGGCTGCCCGGAAGAAAGCAGCCAAAAAGAAGCCGGCTGCCCGGAAAAAAGCACGCAAGAAGAAGGTTGCTAAGAAAGCAACCAGGAAAAAAGTAGTTAGGAAAAAACCTGTAGCGAAGAAAAAGGCGAGCAAAAAGAAAGTGTCAAGCAAGAAAGCAGTGAAGAAAAAACCAGTCGCGAAGAAGAAACCAGTCGCGAAGAAGAAAGTCAGCAAGAAAAGAGCACCCTTGCGCAGGAAACCGATTGCCAGGAAGGCACCGGTACGACGCAAAGTGGCGCCACGCAAGCCGCGAAGCACGGCCGATATGCTTTCCGGGCCAATCCACGGAATTGAGCCATATACGCCCAGGCGTGGTGAAGAATATATGAGCGAAGAGCAGCTTGAGCACTTCGATGCCATTCTGCAGTCGTGGAAAAGTGAGTTGATGATCGAGGTTGATCGGACTGTGCACCATATGCAGGACGAGGCAGCCAATTTTCCGGATCCGAATGACCGTGCGACGCAGGAGTCCGAATTTGGCCTGGAACTGCGGACACGTGATCGCGAGCGCAAGTTATTGCGCAAAATAAACTCCGCACTGGCACGCGTCGAGGAAGGCACATACGGTTATTGCGAAGAAACCGGTGAGGAAATAGGCCTGAAGCGCCTGGAAGCCAGACCCGTTGCAACATTGTGCGTCGAGGCGCAGGAGCGCCGGGAGATGGCGGAGCGCCAGTTCCGGGATCGGGACGATCGTTACCGATAGTTTCTGTCGCGCCGGCCGACAGGAACACTAGTCGGTTTGCCATGAGAAGCGAACCTGCCAGCTACGTGGGCCGGTTCGCGCCCTCTCCCACAGGAGCACTGCATTTCGGCTCCCTGCTGGCTGCGGTCGCCAGCTATCTGCAGGCGAAGAGCCTTGGCGGTCGCTGGCTACTCAGAATCGAGGATATTGATCCGCCCCGCGAACAGCCTGGCGCAGATAGCCTCATCATTGACACCCTGGCCGCATTCGGGTTCGAGTGGGACGAGCCGGTTTCCTACCAAAGTCAATTCACAGCCAGGCATGAGACGCTCGTGGAGCAGCTGATAGCAACAGGCGCAGCATATCCATGCTCCTGTTCAAGACGCGATTTAAGCGATGCGCCGCGCGGGCCATTAGGTGTGATCTATCCCGGTACCTGTCGCACAGGCTGCCTGTCGGGCGAAACTGCGATCCGCTTAAGGACCCACAACGAGCCGATCGAGTTTATCGATGCCGCCCAGGGCCTCCAATCGCAGCGACTGGAGTCCGAATCGGGAGACTTCATCATTAAACGACGAGACGGATTGATTGCCTATCACCTCGCTGTCGTCGCTGACGATTTCGACCAGGGCATCACGGAAATTGTGCGGGGAATTGACCTGATGGATTCCACTCCCCGGCAGATTCATCTGCAACAGCGGCTTGGCATGACGACGCCACAGTACCTCCATATTCCAGTCGCGATTAACGACCGCGACCAGAAACTCAGCAAACTGACTGGCGCTCAGCCGCTGTCAGGCGATGGCACGGGTGAGACCCTGCTGTCCGCGTTACGGGCACTTCATCAGCATCCACCCGAGACCCTCACCGGCGAAAACGCGGAGCGCATCTGGCAGTGGACCATCGCTCATTGGGACGTCACGCCGCTTCGTGGCGTCGAATCGGTCCCCGCACGTCCGTATGGCTATGGCTGACGCGAGAATTCAGCTATCTTATCTACAAATCAGAATAAGAGACCTAATCAATGCATCCTGCCCGCACGATCAAAAAGTACCCTAATCGGCGTCTGTACGACACCGAAGAAAGCCGCTATATCACGCTGTCAGATGTTCGCAGCCTGGTCATCGGGAAGATCGAATTCGTCGTAATCGACCAGAAAAGTGGCGAAGACATAACGCGTTCAATACTCCTCCAGGTCATCACAGAGCAGGAACAGCTTGGCGAAGCGGTGATGAGTCAGGACTTCCTGTCGCAGGTCATTCGTTCCTACGGCAAAGTAGTGCCTAGCTCAGCCGCCAATTATCTTGAGCAAAGCATGAAATTGTTCATGACCCAGCAGAAAAACTTGCGCGCACAGGTGAAGCGGGTTGTCGGTGACGACCCGTTTGCGGCAGTCGCAGACGTTGCCCAGAAGAACATTGCTCGCTGGAAAGCGCTTCAGGAAGAGGTATTGCAACGATTTGTCGGCGCCAGTCGAACGGATGACGGATCCATCGAATTTCTCTCGCAAGACAGCAAATAAGCCAGATTTCTAGCCTTTTTGCCGGTTTTCAGGCCGATTCGGGACGTTTTGAGACGCTTGACAGCAGGGTCGAATCTGGCCTAGTTTGAGCATTGCGATAGGGCAACGCTCCCCCGCCCCCTGTCGCAGCCTGAAGGAGTTAGTACTCCATGGCTGGCCCCCCGCGAAACCGGGGGGCCTTTTTTTGTCAATGGATGCTCAACGGCATTGGGATTAGCTGGCGATTGAAATGGTCTGCCACTGATCTCGTGCCTTGGCGGTCAACGAGGTTTGCACAGGCCGCGGTGCGATTCGGTTTCAATGAGATAAATCCCAAAGTGCACTGAGTATTGTTTTGCAAGCAAGAATATTCCCAAGCAAGTTCAAACCTGCGTGGTGGCTGAGAAACCGCCATGCTCAAACGATATACCCATCGTTTCCCTGGGCAGGCGCACCGCGAAAGGCGGTTCGACGGGAATACCTCGACTTGCCCGACGGCGACACCACTGTCGTTGACTGGATGGAGGAAGGGCCTTCGCCGGACTCCGGAGCACCTATCCTGGTCATTCTGCACGGTCTGGAAGGATCTGTGGATTCACCCTACGCTCGCATGCTGTTAAAAGCGGCCGCAGATCACAGCTGGCGTGCTGCCGTCCTGCACTTTCGCGATTGCGGCGACTATCGCAATCGGCTGCCCCGTCGTTATCACGCAGGCGAAACGGATGACATTCGGTTCTTCCTGGAATCGCTGCGCGCAGCAGGTCATGAAGGGCCCATGGTAGCTGCCGGCTATTCTCTGGGCGGCAACGTCCTGCTGAAATACCTGGGCGAAAACGGCACATCAACGCCACTCGATGCCGCCGCCGCTGTCAGCGTACCGCTGAACTTACACGACTCTGCTGAGGCATTATCTTCTGGTTTTTCAAAATTTTATCAATACCTTTTAATAAAACGGATGAAGAAGGCAGTTACCCGGAAGTTCAATGAGCATACCGCTGCGTTCGATTGGCATCGGGCGATGGAGGCCAAGACTTTTGCCGACTTCGACGACGTCCTCACAGCGCCGCTGCACGGCTTCCAGGGAAAGAATGAATACTACGACCGCTGCAGTTCGATCAAATTCCTGCAGGACATTTGCCGACCGACACTGATCATCAATTCGCTGGACGACCCGTTTATGACACCGGGCGCTATTCCTGATCTTGGCCAACTTTCCGAAACGGTCCAACTCGAGCTGGCGACCTCCGGTGGGCACGTCGGATTTGTCGAAGGCGGTGCACCGTGGCAACCAAACTACTACTTACCTGGTCGAATAATCGAGTACCTGGATGAACAAATTTCAGAATCCGGGCGGCATTCTCGCCCGATGCCAGGACTCTGAAGCAAGACGTATGGAGACTGTTTATGCAGCTTGAAATAAAGCCCACAATTTTGCTGTTGGTCGGCGGGCTGCTGGGATACGGCCTTGCCGAGGGCCAGTTCCCGGCGCTCGATCCGGTGCGTGCGGCGCCACACATTTTCGAGAATGTCCTCGAAAACGACAAATTACGGGTGCTTAAGGTAACCGAGCGGAATGGTGAAACGCCTCCTCTGCACACTCACCCCGAGCGCCTCGTCATTTACCTGAGCCCCTGCGCCTGGATGGAAGAAGGCGCGGACGGCAGGACGGAGATGCAGTCGTTTCGATTGGGCGACGTAGCCTGGGCAGAAGGCCTGACTCACGGTGGTGAAACCAGTCATGTAGTCCAGGACTGCAGCCGCCTTGAAGTCGAACTCAAGTAGTCCTGCAACTGCCAGCCTGTATGGTTATAGACACAATGAAATACTTTTTTTACAAGAATCTATGGCTAGGTATTTGCATAGGATAGGGATTGGCATTAGGGTTTCTTTGTCGTCAACAAAGCAGGCCAGTGCGGACAATTTTGGCGACGTGCCGCTCGTTTCGGAGCAACACTATTCAGTTCGGCGACGCAGCAGGCACCTGGGCTTTCATCAGATTTCAAAGAGGTAACCAGAAAATGGCAACGGTTTCCAGGCGACAGGTACTTATAGGGGGCGGCGCTCTTGTCGGCGCCGGCATGATTCCGGGCGGCGGCCTGATAAGCACTGCAGTTGGCGAGGAAATGCCCCGGCCCGACTACATGATTCGAGCCGCGACCAATGAAAATCCGTGGGGACCGTCGCGCGTTGCCCTGCAGGCAATAGTCGATTCCATCAAGTATTCAAACCAGTACGGCGGCGATCGTCGCTCACTGATCAGCATCGTGGCGGGAATGAACAATTTACCCGACGATCATGTTGCTATTGGGACCGGTTCCGGCGAAATTCTCAGGGCGGCCGGCCGCTTGGTCAGAATGGACGACGGCTCGGTGGTCTGTGCCGACCCGACCTATCACGACCTGGTTCGCTATGCGGAGCGGGCAGGCTCCGAGATTATCCGGGTGCCGGTCGATCCTGAATCCAAGCACGTCGACCTGGATGCCATGCACAAAGCCATTCGACGGGATACCCGATGCGTCTACCTCGCGAACCCGAATAATCCTATTCCATCGATAATCGAAAAGAATGCACTGCGCGATTTTGTACTCGATGTGTCCAAAGACCGAATGGTTTTCGTCGACGAAGCCTACTTCGAATTTGTCGATAACCCGAAGTACGCGACGATGATGGACCTCGTACGTGACGGTCACCAGAACATAGTGGTAGCCAGGACTGCGTCAAAAATTCATGGCCTGGCAGGCATGCGTGTTGGCTTTGGTTTTGCTCATCCTGACTTGATTACCCGCATTAATGGAGCGAAAACCGGTGCATTGAACGTCCTGGGCATCAATGCCGCCAAGGCGAGCTATCTCGACGAGAATTTCCAGGAATTCACGATAAAGAAGAATCGGGAGTCACTCGACATCGTGGAAGGAATGCTGGACGAGCGTGGCGTACGCTACGTCAAGTCCAATGCCAACTTCACTTTTTTCGAGACGGGCCGCGATGTCGCTGAATTGCAGCAGGCATTCCGGCAGGAAAACATCATGGTGGGGCGTGCCTTTCCGCCAATGACCGACTGGCTGCGCGTCAGCATGGCAAAACCGGAGGAGATGCGATATTTCGTCCAGGCTTACAAGAAGATTCTTGGCTAACGAATTGCCCTAATAAAGACAAAAAAGCCCGGGATCTTTCGATCTCCGGGCTTTTTATTGAGTGATTCAACTCGTGCCGCAGGCAGCGGTTACACATCTGCCCTTATGAAGCGTCGACTTCCTTCATGGACAACCGGACCCTGCCCTGTCGATCGACCTCAAGCACTTTCACTTTGACCTCATCACCTTCGGCAAGCTTGTCGCTGACTTTCTCGACGCGCTCATTGGATATTTGCGATATGTGAACCAGGCCATCCTTGCCAGGAAGAATCGTAACGAAGGCACCGAAATCCATTAGCCGGGCTACCTTACCGTCATATATCCGACCGACTTCGACATCCGCTGTTATAAGCTCGATACGCCGCAGCGCCTCTCGGCCAGACTCGCCGTCAACAGAGGCAATTCTCACCGTACCGTCGTTGTCGATATCAATTGACGCGCCGGTTTCTTCGGTCATCGCACGGATCACCGCACCACCCTTACCGATGACGTCGCGAATCTTCTCCGGATCAATCTTGATGTTGATTATCGTTGGCGCCCATTCGGACATTTCTTCGCGATGGGTACCGATAACCTTGTTCATTTCACCGAGAATGTGCAGGCGTGCGTCTTTTGCCTGGTCAAGCGCGGTACTCATAATTTCCTGGGTAATACCCTGGATCTTGATATCCATCTGGAGCGCAGTTATTCCACCCTCAGAACCGGCCACTTTGAAATCCATGTCGCCTAAATGATCTTCGTCGCCCAGGATGTCAGTCAATACTGCGAATTTGTCGCCTTCCTTGACCAGGCCCATCGCAACGCCGGCAACCGGTGCCTTGGTTGGCACGCCAGCGTCCATCAACGCGAGACTGGTCCCGCAAACCTAAGCCATAGAGCTGGAGCCGTTCGATTCAGTAATTTCCGAAACGACGCGAATTACGTACGGAAACTCTTCCATATCAGGCATCACTGCCTGTACGCCGCGTCGAGCCAGCTTGCCATGCCCGATCTCACGTCGTTTCGGAGAACCGACAAATCCGGTTTCGCCTACGCAGAACGGCGGAAAGTTGTAGTGCAGCATGAAGGGTTCTTTTCGCTCGCCTTCAATCGCATCGATGATCTGGGCATCACGGCCCGTGCCAAGCGTCGTCGCGACGATTGCCTGGGTCTCCCCACGGGTGAATACCGCTGATCCGTGCGCGCGCGGCAAAACACCAACTTCGACGTCGATTGGGCGAACGGTGGTTGTATCACGGCCGTCAATTCGGGGTTCACCCTCAATGACCCGATTCCGGACAATGTTCTTTTCCAGTTTGGAGAGCGCGCCTTTCACTTCGTCGGCCGACCAGCGTGGGTCGTCGTCCGCCGTCAGTGACGCAACTGCAGCGCTTTTAGCATCCCCAACCTGAGCCTGTCGATCAACTTTGTTGGTAACACGGTATGCATCTGCCAATCCGCCTTCGGCCGCCGCCGTAACGGCTGCATCCAGATCTTCGTCGACTGGCGGTGCTTGCCAATCCCACGCTGGCTTGCCAATTTCAGCTGCCAGCTCTTTGATCGCGTCGATAGCCACCTGCAAATGCTCGTGGCCAAACATTACGGCTCCCAGCATGACTT
>JBPCYD010000197.1:0-4837 GCA_051007895.1 Woeseiaceae bacterium | reverse complement strand
ATGACGCCTAACTCTCGCCATGAGTTAATCCAGTTGATCACGACCTGGTTGAATACCTCCGGTCGTTCCCGATACGAGAAATGTCCCGCTTTGTTGGTCATCGTCAGCTGAACATAGGGGTTCTTTGCGGCCAGAACATCGTAAAGAGACATCGCTCGCTCCAACGGCTGCATGGGATCCTGTCGGCCCCAGTAGATCATGATCGGCATCTGCAGCATGCCTTCCTCCATGATGCGCTTGTGAATCGTGCGTCGATACTCATAGAAATTCGCATGCAATTCGCCACCAATATCGGGGATGCGCATTTTTGCTCGCGTGAACTCGGCTTTTTCTGTCTCATTCATGTAGCGAATGCTTTCGGCAAACTCGTCAGTGACGTGGCTTGGGTCATAAGACAGCGCTCTGTAACGGCAACGCCATTCAGCGAACCAGTCCACGCCATCTTCGTCCGTCGAACACGGTTGCAGTACTGACAGGCGTCTGCTCGTACCAACGCTGGGTGACGCGTGCGTGCTCGCAACCAACACCATCGTTTTAACAAGTTCGGGTTCTTCGGCCGCCATGTAAAGTGACAGGCCGCCCAACGAATGAGCGACGACATGCACCGGCGCCAAATCCATGGTCTTGATGAAGTCCCGCATGTGCTGGTGCATAACAACTTCGTTGTAGTCCTCGTCGCGTTTCGGATTATCGGTCATGCCGGTACCGATGCGGTCGAACGCATAAACGTGAAAGTGCTTTGACAAAGTTGCGATATTGTCGACCCAGGTATTTGCACTCGCAACGCCGCCCCACGGCGCCCCGTGCAGCAGGATCATCGGCTCTCCGCTGCCTGCTTCGTAATAGCGCGTTCGAATTCCATTTACATCGACAAATTTTGCTTCGTATCCGCCTATCGATGCAGTCGGCGATACCTCAACATCCGCGGCGACTGCTGCAGTCACAAAAACTAATGCAACAACCATCAGACAGACATGCAGAATTCTCATTGGTCAATCTCCCCTAATGCACGCCATGCTTTCACGAACCTGATGACGGCAAAATTAAACTCGTCGGGTTTTTCTCTGAATGCGTAGTGGCCAGCATCATTGATCATCAGTGTCTGCACACTCGGATTGTGCTCCGCGAGTACGTCGAATAGCGCCATGGAACGTTCGAGTGGGTGCGTCGGATCATCGCGCGCCCAGATCAGCAGCGTCGGAACGTCCTGCAACGCTCCGTCGTCTCTAATTCGGGCGTGCATGCTTTCGCGCCAGCTATCAAAGTTGGCACGGTATGGTGCACCTGCTCCGCCGTCGCGGTAAAAGCGTGTCCACTGCACCTTGGGATCGAGATTCATTGTTTGCAGCGCGATGATGAATTCATCGCTGAGGTGTGCGTTATCGTACGACAGGCTTTCGTAGCGACAAATAAGCTCATCCATCCAGGGACCGATCTCCTGACCATAAACTTCCCAGGGACACTCAGCGAGTGCTGCGTCGCGATCGTCTTCTCCAACGTCAGGTGCTGCCGTATTACTGGAGAACAGGACCAGCGATTTCACCAGGTCGGGCCTTTCGACAGCCAGGAACAAGCTAATGCCGCCCTCGGCATGCGCAACGATGTTCACGGGCCCGACATTCATGGTTTCAATAAACCGGACCAGGTGTTTGATTTGCCCCTCGATGGTGAAGTCGGCTGCTTCAGCGCGACCCGGATTAGCGGTTTGCCCGTTGCCGAGCTTGTCCGGTGCAAGGACCCGGAATTCCCTGGCGAGCCCTTCAATATTGAGCGACCAGTCGTTTGCGCTGGACGTTCCCTCCCAGGGACCGCCGTGGACCAGCAGCAGCGGGTCGCCGGACCCTTCGTCGTAGTAGCGCGTGCTGATGCCGTTGATATCAACGAACTTCGCTTCAAATCCCCCGATGGCAGCCGATGGTGCGGCTGACTGTGCCACAGTCAGGAGGCAACAGTTGAGCGCAACTAGGAAAACCGCCGCGTAGGCGCTCTGCTTGATTCTGGTCATGTATCTACCCGATGTTGAATTTCTGCTTGTTTGTCCCGAGTTTCTTGCCAGTAAGAAAAATCGAGTATATAACATCAAGGTCGATATTTTCGACATTAATTGACAGGGAGAAGCGACCGCATGGAAGTCCGTTCCGGCCGAATTTTGCGCAGCGCGGCACTGGCACTTCTGACCTGTTGCGTTCTTGCCTGCACTACGTCAGCAATCGACAAGTCCGACGATTCCGCGCCTAACTTTATCGTCCTGATCGGCGACGATATGGGCGTCGAGACCCTCGCGGCCTATGGCGTCGGCGCAACGCCAGCCGTGACGCCCAACCTCGACAGGCTTGCAGGACGGGGTGTGCTGTTCGAAAATTTCTGGGCACAACCTATCTGTAGTCCAACGCGCGCCACGTTGCTCACCGGTCGCTACGGTTTCCGTACCAATGTGCTGTTGCCGGTTCTGCCGCGTGAGGACCTGTTCCCGGCTGTTCGTCCACCCGTCGCCAGCAACGCCCGCAAAGAACTCCAGTATCATCCGATCACCGGATACTTAGGGACCGGCACACCGCAGGGCGGCTTGCCACCGTGGGTCAAACCGGGGTCGCCGGCTGACGGTGGACTGCCTGCCAGGGAGGTAACGCTGCCTGCCATCCTGAAATCGCTGCCGGCAAATTACGCGACCGCCGCCGTCGGCAAGTGGCACCTGGCAGACAGTGCGAATGGCTGGCTCGATCACCCCAATCTTTCAGGTTTCGATTATTACAGTGGTGTGCTGCTCGGTGAAGGGGACAGCTATCAACGCTGGCTGCACGTCGAAGACGGCGAGGCCAGCGGCGAATCCGGCTATATCGACAGCCGTACAGTAGACGACGGCATTGCGTGGCTGCAATCACGTGAGGAAAACGGGCAGCCGTGGCTGCTGTGGGTGGGTTTCGTTAATCCTCATGTGCCGATCCACTTGCCACCCGCGGAGCTTCTGCATAGTGAACAGGCGCTGGCCCTGGATGAAAGTGGACTCACCGACGACAACGTGAGGCCCTATGTCATGGCAATGATCGAGGCCATGGATAGCCTGATCGGGCGCCTGCTGGACGCGGTTCCGCCAGACGAACAGGACCACACCTGGATCATCTTTCTTGGCGATAACGGCACCGCTCGCTGGGCGCAACCCGCGCCGCCCTTTGACGACGGCCGAGTCAAAATGACCGTCTACGAAGGCGGGCTGCGAACACCACTGATCGTTGCCGGTCCGAGAGGCTTGCGAAACACACGCAGCGACGCATTGATCAATTCAACTGACATTTTTAACACCGTCATTGAATTGGCGGCGGGTTCTTTAAGCGACAGCATCGCGGACACGCGCCCGATCGACGGTGTGAGTTTCGTTGATGTACTGCAAGGCGGTGCCGGCACCCGCGACTGGATATTTGCCGACACCACCTGGGGCGGCACATACTCCCACGCGATACGTGATCGACATTTCAAACTGGTGACCGGAAAAGGCGGCGAAGAACTGTTTGACCTGGTTGCAGATCCCTGGGAGACCCGTAACTTGCTGGCAGACGAACTCGACGACGACGCAGTCGCGGCATATGCCAAACTCGAGGCTATACTCGATGACCTGCTGCCCGCCGAGCCGCCCGAGATCACGCGGCCTTTTCGTTGAACCCTGCGAGTTGCTGTGTCCGACGTGCAGCGTTCTGCCGTCGGCAAAGACGAAGGAACTAAATATGCGAAGCAAACTGGTACTTCTACTTTCCTTTCTTGCCGTGATAGATCCGGCAGCGTTCGCTCAGGATGCGCCCGATCGATCAGCAGACGAATCGGCAATAAGACACGTTACGCAAGAGTACATTCTGCGGCGTGACCGCGGTGATGAGACCGGTCTTCGCGCACTACTGACCGCCAATGCCGACCAACGTCTCACTTCCGGTCGAATGCGGTTGGGACGTGAAGCGATCGTAAGTGGTTCACTGGAGTCAACGCGAAATTCTGGTGGGACAAGGGTGATAACCCTCAATTCCATCCGCTTTCTTGGCGCCGATGTTGCGATTGGCAATGGCGATTACGATTCATTAGGCCGGGCCGACGGCACGGATCTGCACATGCTGACGACCATCGTCTTCTGGCGGATTGATGGCGAATGGCGTATCGATGCAATTCGAAATGCGCGATCGCCCGATCAGTTGTGACGAGACGGTTGCTGATCGCCTCCTGCAAGACAGCGTTGTCGACGCAGTCCTGACGCAGTCTGCCTGCCGCTTTTTGTTTAGCGCGCGGGACCCGGGTCACGAGCGGCGGTCGCCATGAAATCGAGTATTTCCTGCGCCGCCTGCGTATCTGCGGTGCCTACAGAGGCGATGTACGACGTGTGATTGTGTCCGCGTATCTGCCGAAAGCGTGCGGCAACGCCTTTATCAACGACGAGTTGGTGAAACAGCTTCGCCGCTGAGGTATGGAATCGGTCCGGATCATACTCGGCGGTCATGATGAGTACAGGAATCGACGTCCGTTCGATATTGCCGAGCACCTGTTGATCATTCCAGCCATTGCCGGTGTCACCGAAATAGGCAGACTGGCCAGCACTGGCACTGGCCGGGTCAATGGCGATGGCTGGCGAACCCAGTATCGCGCCGGCAATCATTGGACTCGCGCCGTCGATGAGGCTCGGGCGAAATACGAACTCGGCCACATGCATGCCGCCCGCTGATTGTCCCAGCACGAAAATACTGTCGGGGTCACCCTTTAATTCTTGCGCATGCTCCTTTATCCATCGAACCGCTGCCGCGACGCTTTGCGAACCACTTGGCCATGACGTTTTCGGCGCCAGCGGATAAGTCATATTGAC
>JBPCYD010000196.1:0-34960 GCA_051007895.1 Woeseiaceae bacterium | reverse complement strand
TTCTTGCAGAAAACATTTCTGAATCGTTTCGCTTGCGGTACTTTGAAGCTGCCTAATGCAGATTCACCCGAGGTCCAGTCAGCGGCATCCGGTTCAAGGATGATATTGCTCGCGTGACCCGTGCCGTTCGCTTTGCGGCAGCGTTGACAATGGCAATGAAAAAAGTTGATTGGTGTGCCGGAAATCTCGTACTGCACTGTTCCGCACAGACAGCTTCCTTTGAAAATGGCCGACGACATAAGCTTAATCCCCTCGAAGTTGGGGGACTATTAGCGCAGGAATCGGGACGAACTACAATAATTGCGGTTGCGGCGCAATGTCTGCCCAGGTCGTATCTTCCATCAGGTCGACAGTGCCGTCGCCATTTGTATCCGTGTCAATTCTGACATTGGTGCTATCCAGCGCTATCAGACGAATGGATGCTCCATTGGCGCCGGTTACGAGGAACTCGCCGGCAAACGGGTAATCTGTACCCAGACCCTGGAACGTAACAGGCGTTGCGTAAGTGATAACGCCGCCCAGTTCCGTACTATTAATTGTCCCGGACGATTCCAACGTATAGGGCTGGGGAGAAACGCTGGTATCCACCGTTTGCATTGAGGAGAAGTTGCTGTTGGTTTCCGTTTCGGAATTCGTCTGGACTGTCAGCGAATTGCCCGTAATCGAGGTTACCGCCAATGGATTTCCGGTGAGATCGATGGTTACCATCGAGTCGCCGTTGCTGAGTATGGTGTCAGTTGCAGTGACGACTTCGAAATCGACAAGCTGCACGTTCATCACCAGGAGAAAACCGAGCGTTGCCAGATCGAAGTCAAATGACACAACCGTCATTTCCAGACGGCCGTTAGCAACTGCGCCAAGTCCGTTGTCACAATCCATGGATTCAACGTTGATCTGATCTCCAGGGGACAGGAGCTGCGGGTTCGCGACCTCGCCCGTAATGGTGGTGGTGCCGCCGGCATCGCAATCTGTTACGTCAGGGCCCAGTGGATCTTTTTGCATCGCCCTGGTGAGCAGGTCAGGAAGGCGGGCCTCCAAATGCAGTTTTTGCAATCCGCCGCCGCTACCAGCAACCAGCCCTGCGCCGGTAACCATCCCGCCCGTATTCATTGATTGCTGTGCCGAGCCGTAAGCGGATCTGACAGCAGGCTTGGCGTTGGTGCTTGTAATTACGAGCCCGGTACCGCTGCCTGTTGGTGGCTGAATGCCCGCCGGCGAACTGCTGCCGCCGCCACATGCCGATAGGAAAAGAATCAATGGAAGAGAATATGCGACGGTGCGATTCATGGCCTACTCCTGATGGCAGCTGGACGCTGATGGCCTGTAATGGCGGTAGGGTAAGTCTAGTAACAGCGGTGACCGGGATACGTGACCACGTTCACGTATCCCGGAAATATATGTCAGTGGGCGCCGCACAAAAATACGCTGGCATACCCGTATCAGAACATCTCGCTGGGTCCGGGCCGATTGTCCGACGGTTTGTCTGACGGTTCGTCACGCGCAACGATGAAGTCCCCGGTGATCATCTGACTGTAACTGAGACCCGGGCCTACCATCGGATAAACACCGGCATCCGGATCGATGATGACTTCGAGAAATGCGGGACCTGAAAATTGAATGAATTCACTGATGATGCCTGGTAAATCTTCCTTCTTATCCAGGCGCTTGGCGAACTTGAATCCATCAGCTTCGGCGGTTTTGACAAAATCCTTGCTGTGCAGGGATTTATCGCTGCCTGACATACGACCCTGGTAAAACAGTTTTTGCCATTGACGGACCATGCCATCGCCGTAATTGTTAAAGACCACAATCTTGACGGGTAATCCATAGGTTGTTGCCGTTTCCAGTTCACCGATATTCATGCGCATGCTGCCGTCGCCGTCGATATCAATGACGAGACGATCCGGCTTGGCGAATTGTGCGCCAATCGCGGCAGGCAAACCAAAGCCCATCGTCCCCATGCTGCCCGATGTCAGCCACAGGCGCGGCTCACGAAAGTCAAAGTACTGTGCGGCCCACATCTGATGTTGGCCCACACCTGTCGAAATAATAGCTTCGCCACCCGCGAGGCGATTAAGCTCCTCAATCACCGCATACGGCTGTATTAGTTTGCTGTCGCGGTCGTAGTTCAGCCGGTGTTTGTCTTTGAGTCCGGCGATTTCTTCATGCCAGGCCGAAAAATCACAGGTAATTGATTTTTTCTTACCGTAAGCAAGCAGGGCGTCCAGGTCTCTCGCCAGCACGCCGACATGATGCCAATCGACGCGTTTGACCTTGCCGATTTCAGAGACGTCAACATCGAAATGCGCAATTTTTTTCGCGTTGGGTGCAAACTTGTCAGGATCGCCGGCGACGCGATCATCGAACCTGGCGCCGATCGCGATTAGCAGGTCACAGTCTTCAACGGCGTAATTCGCCGAAGCGATGCCATGCATTCCGAGCATGTGCAGCGACAGTTTATGTTTCGTGTCGCTCGCGCCCAGCGCCATCAATGTTGTCGCCACTGGAATACCGTAGGCATTCGCAAATCGCCGCATGCATTTGGTCGCGTTGCCATTGATCACGCCGCCGCCTGCGTAAATCAGCGGTCGCTTTGCTTCCAGCAGCATCTGGTACAGGCGTTCACAGGCGTCATCGCTCAGATCGTTATCAAGCACGCTTTGCAGACGCGTGCGATAGCCATGTAGCGGCAGGGCGCCGGAGCCGTTGTAGGTGCCGCTCCAATTCTGAATGTCCTTGGGTATATCGACTACTACAGGCCCGGGTCGCCCGGTGCGCGCAACTTCAAATGCCGATCGCAAGGTAGCCTCCAGTCGCTCCGGCTCCGTTACCAGGAATACGTGTTTGGCGATCGCGCCCATGATGGCGGACACGGGCGCCTCCTGAAACGCATCGGTACCGATTGCATTCGTAGGTACCTGTCCGCAGATGACAACGATGGGCACCGAATCCGCCATGCAGTCGCGGACGGGCGTAACGGTATTGGTTGCACCGGGACCTGACGTCACCATGACGACGCCAACTTCCCCGCTGGCGCGGGCATATCCCGCTGCCATAAAACCCGCTCCCTGTTCGTTTGCCGGGACAATCAAGGAAAGTGGCGTTTGATTATCGTCTGTCCTGTGTTCTGTGTTGTAGCGAAAGACCGCGTCGTAGGTCGGCAAGATTGCGCCACCGGAATAGCCAAATATCGTGTCGACGTTTTCATCCGCTAATACCTGCACGACAATATCGGCACCGCTCATTACGGTACCGGGCGTCGGTTGCGTTCTGGCAACAATAGGGATGTGATTTGTAGACATGGGTAAAACTGGGAAAGTGGTTGTAAGTGCTGGATTTTCGTCGAGTGTTTACTAATTCGTATTGCATTGCAATACTCGAGCAAGTGGGCCAACATTTGCGGCGCAAGGATCGCTGGATGGTTTCACGCGAACCCAAAAATTCTCTGCTGGTATGTATCCCGAATGCGACATGTAATTTCTGTTTTGCTGCAAAATGAAGTCGGCGCACTGACGCGAATGACCGGTCTGTTTTCCAGTCGTGGCTACAATATCGACTCACTTAACGTTGCGCCGACGGACGATCCTCTCGTTTCGCGCGTGACCCTGGTGATTGCCGGATCAGACGCTGCGATCGCACAACTCAATACGCAACTGGCCAAGCTCGTGGACGTCGTCAATATTCACGACATGACGCTCGGCGAGCATTTTGAACGCGAACTTGCGATTCTCAAGATTAAGTTGCCGCCTGGCGGCTCGGAACGCGTAGCCGCCCTGGCGCGGCGCTACGGTGGTGAGGTCCTTGATGATTCGCAGGTTAGCTTCACGGTGCAGATGACCGGCGAACCGGGTGATATCGACGGATTCGTCAGGGCTGCTGAAAAGCTTGGTGAACTGGCAGCGGTGGCCCGAAGTGGAAGCGTGGCTGTATCGCAGGGAGAAATCACGCTCTCAACCTACACCCGCCACCATCGACTGACCGGTTAGAACCGAAGGAGTGGTGGCCGGTGCTTAACAGTTTGAGCCGGCTGGTCGTTAAGATCGGGTCTACCCTGCTGGTTGATGAGAGGCAACGGCTGGACAGGGCATGGTTGGAAGGACTTGCCGACGATATCGACTATTTGCGCCGATCCGGCCACCAGGTTCTGATCGTGTCATCCGGCGCGGTCGCTATCGGCAGCCAGGTGTTGGGAATCAATCCACGTCGGTCTCGATTGGAAGAACTACAGGCCGCGGCAGCTGCGGGTCAGGTGCAACTTGTGCACGCCTATCAGGAAGCGCTGGGTCGCCACGATATTAGTGCCGCGCAGGTATTGCTGACACCCGACGATACCGAGGTGAAGAGAAGATTCCTGAATGCGCGTGGCACATTGGAAAAACTACTTGATCATGACGTTGTGCCCGTGATCAACGAAAACGACACGGTCGCTACGGATGAATTGCGTTACGGTGACAATGATCGACTGGCGGCGAGAGTGGCGCAGACGGTTATGGCAGACGGGCTTATCCTGCTCTCCGATGTCGACGGGTTTTATACGTCTGATCCCCGTACCGATCCTGATGCCGAATATCTTGAAGTGGTTACAGCGATTTCCGATGAGCACCTGCAAATGGCGGGAGAATCATCTTCGGCAATTGGCAGCGGCGGCATGAAAACCAAGTTATTGGCTGCACGCATCGCAACCCATGCGGGGTGCGCTACGGTCATTGCGAACGGTGCCATCGACCGGCCGTTACTGGCATTGTTTCAAGGCGCCAGGCACTCGGTCTTCCCGGCTGCCGCTTCACCCGCCGTGGCGCGAAAGCAGTGGCTGGCTGGTGTACTGCAGGTGAGCGGCGAGGTGCGCCTCGACAAAGGTGCAGCAGCGGCCCTGATGAATGGCAACAGTCTTCTCCCGGTCGGTGTGGTTGGTGTTGTCGGGAGTTTCGGGCGCGGAGATGCAGTGAAATTGGTCGATCACGAAGGATTCGAGCTGGGCAGAGGACTGGCCGCCTATTCAAGCGATGAGGCAATGGCAATCAAGGGCTGCCATTCGGAGGAAATCGCGGGAATTCTCGGGTACCGTGGTCGGTCCGTAATGGTACATAGAGACGATATGGTCCTGTTCGAACACAAATGAATTCCACGGCAGCGAAAACTTCTGTCGCCAAGACCATGGAGGCGATCGGCATTGCCGCCAGGGCTGCCTCAAAGGACCTGGCGCGCAGCACATCGGCTGATCGTGACGCAGCACTGGAATTCGCGTCAGACGTAATACTCGAACGCTGTGATCAAATCGTGGCGGCTAACCACAAAGACATGACGTCAGCCCGTCAAAAAGGGCTTTCCGCTGCCATGCTCGATCGGCTGGCGCTCGACAATGAACGCATCCGGTCCATTGCCAATGGTCTGCGGGCGATCGCGGCGCTACCAAATCCCCTGGGTAAAACGCTGGCTGAGTGGTCGCGACCAAACGGACTGACGATTGCGCGCGTCAGCGTGCCGCTGGGGGTGATCGGCATCATCTACGAGAGCAGGCCAAACGTGACCGCAGATGCTGCGGGGCTGTGCCTCAAGTCAGGAAACGCGGTGATCCTGCGTGGCGGTTCGGAAAGCTACCATTCAAGTTTCGCCATTTATCAGTGTTTAACGGAGGGGCTGCAGCACGCCAAGATCAATACGGCAGCCGTCCAGATGGTACCGACCACTGATCGCACGGCAGTCGGTTACCTCCTGTCGTCGATGAACCGATATCTCGATGTAGTTGTGCCGCGCGGCGGCAAGAGTCTCATCCAGAGAGTGCAGGAGGAAGCGCGGGTACCGGTCATTGGTCACCTGGAAGGAATTTGCCACGTCTATTTGCACGAGTCAGCAGATACTGAAATGGCAAAGCAAATAACGGTCAATGCGAAGATGCGCCGTACGGGCATCTGCGGCGCGGCGGAGACCCTGCTGATTGACGAGGCAGCGGCGGAACGCCTCGTGCCCGAGATCTGTACAGCCCTGGTAAATAGCGGCTGTGAAATACGCGGTGATGAGACGGTGCAACGTCTGTTCGAACCCTCGATTGCTGCCAAAGAGGAAGATTGGTCAACCGAATACCTGGACAGCATCATTTCAGTGCGGGTTGTGCCTGACATTCGCGCAGCCACGAAACACATCGCGAACTACGGGTCCGGCCATACCGAATGTATCGTTGCCGATGACTCTGAAGCCGCGAATATTTTCTTCACCGACGTCGATAGCGCCATTCTCCTACACAATGCTTCAACCCAGTTTGCCGATGGCGGCGAGTTTGGCATGGGCGCAGAAATTGGTATCGCCACTGACCGGATACATGCTCGCGGACCAGTCGGCGCAGAACAATTGACGAGCTATAAATATATCGTGCGCGGCGAGGGACAGACGAGACCCTGATGAGCAGCCTTATCGGGGAGTACGATATCGCCGTCATCGGTGGCGGCATAAATGGCGCCGGCATTGCTCGCGACGCTGCACTGCGTGGGCTCAAGGTCATTTTGCTGGAGAAAAATGATTTTGGCAGCGGCACGACCAGTTGGTCGAGCCGCCTGATACACGGGGGCTTGCGGTATCTCGAGTATGGGGAAATTCCTCTCGTATTCGAGTCACTTCACGAGCGGCGCCGGCTCCGTCACGTTGCGCCCCATCTCGTCGATCGCATACGCATTAACATTCCCGTTTACCAATCGAGTCGTCGCAGCAAGTTCATTATCAACCTGGGCATGGTTGCATACGATCTCCTGTCGATTGGCAAGAAGATTCCTCGGCATCGAATGCTGAATCGGGAAGAGCTGCTCAGTGAGGAGCCGGGACTCAGTGCTGATGGTCTGATCGGCGGCGCACAGTACTACGACGCACAAGTCACTTTCGCGGAACGGCTCGTACTCGAAAATGTGTTATCTGCGAGAAAAGCCGGAGCGGATGTCAGGAACTATAGCCCTGTAATTGGCATCAACGTGCGGCAGGGTACTGTGCGTGGGCTGCAATTTGTCGATAGAACCAGTGGGCAGGAACGCGAAGTTAAGGTCGCAGCGGTCATCAATGCGGGCGGGCCATGGGTCGACCGCGTATTGGCGACAGTCAATCGCGAATTGCCGAAATTCATGGGAGGCACGAAAGGCAGCCATATTATCGTGGGGCCATTTAATGGAGCACCCAAAGCTGCGTTCTACGTCGAGGCCAGATCTGACGGGCGGCCGTTTTTTATCATTCCGTGGAATCAACAATATCTCATCGGAACAACTGATATTCGCTATGACGGCGACCCGGGTGACGTGCAGGCCAGCAAAGAAGAAATCGACTACTTGCTCGAAGAGACCAACAGCGTTTTTCCGCAGGCCATGCTGTCCGCGTCTGACATACATTTCGCCTATGCCGGCGTGCGCCCGTTACCCAAACGTGATAAGGGACCGGAGTCCGCAATTACGCGCAAGCATATTATTTTCAGGCACAAACGCCGGGCAAGGGGACTTATCTCTATCATTGGCGGCAAGCTGACAACCTACCGGAATCTTGCCGAACAGGCAGTCGATATTGCTGCAAAGCGGCTTGCTGTAAGCGCTGGAGATTGCCAGACCCGCACGCTTTTACTTCCAGGCGCCGAGGGTTTCGCCGCGGCAAAAACGGCCTTGCTGAGTCATCCGGAATTTTCGGAAGCGTGTGCGACTCGACTTCTCAATATATACGGAAGCCGGGCGGCGACTTTCGCGACTGCCAAGGCAGCGTTACGCACTGAGGATTTCATTGATACGGAAAAGACAGTGCTCGCAGCCGAAGTGGCCTTTGTTATTCAGCACGAATTGGCCGTTAGCCTGATCGACATCGTTCATCGCCGTATGATGCTTGGACTCAGGCCGGACCAGGGCGAACCGCTTGCCGCGCGCATTGCCGAAATTGCGGCGGCGGAAGCAGCCTGGAGCGACGCCGAACTAAAACGGCAGCTGTCCGAATTGCAAACCTATAACGAAAAATTCTCGGCCCGATCTCACGCTACTTCTTACCCTCGAGAATAAGTTTTGGCCCGCTGTTACCAAATATGTGCTTGGTAAATATGCCGTATACGTGGCCACAGTTATCGCAATGGGCGACGTAAAACCACGGCCTGCGTTCTTTCGATTGTTCCTTGCTTGCTGTCGCCACTACTTTTTCGATTCCGCTTTCCCCGCAGTCGGGACATTTAGGTTCGGCCATGCTTTGTGCTCGCTTTTCGGTTTGCTGACTTCAATTCAGCCAGGTGCTGGAACGGATCTATACTTTATAGTACGGCTTGCGGATCAGACTAGAATTTCTTATGCGCCGGTGTCTACACTCTGATGTAAAGGACGCCGATCTTCGGTTTTGCGCTGAGTTGGAAACACGCTACAGGCTCCTGATCCTGACTAACCCTTTGATCGGGACAGTGGCTATCATGCTCCACTGACTTCGATTCAATTAATCAAAAAGAGTTGCTTATATCATGTCGATGCATTCGATAAGGGCCTGCTTTATCCTGGCCATCATCTTTGTAGTCACTGCCGCAGGCGCCGCTGAACCTGAACAGGCAGAGGTGCATGAGCGCCCGCGCGTAGGTCTTGTGCTTGGCGGCGGTGGCGCCCGCGGTGCGGCACACGTCGGCGTCCTGAAAGAACTCGAGCGCCTGCGTATTCCAATCGACGCGATCGCCGGCACCAGTATGGGCGCGGTGGTGGGAAGCCTGTATGCCTCAGGCAGAAGCCCGGCGGAACTCGAGGCACTGGTTGGTTCGATCGACTGGGCAGATGCATTTGTCGATTCAACGCGCCGCCAGGACCTGTCCTTTCGCCGCAAACAGGACGATGCTGCGTTTCCGGTGCAGCTCGAGGTCGGCATCAGGGATGGCGAGCTGCAGTTGCCAAAAGGATTGATCCAGGGGCAAAAACTGCAGCTGATATTGCGTGAGCAACTGCTGCACGTTGCTGGAACGACGGATTTTGATCAGTTACCCATTCCGTTTCGGGCGGTGGCCTCGGATATCGAGACCGGCGAACCTTACGTGATGTCCAAAGGTGACCTGGCACTGGCAGCGCGTGCCAGTATGTCAGCACCCGGCATATTCTCGCCCGTTCAGGTAGATGGCAGAACGCTGGTGGACGGCGGGCTGGTGGGGAACGTTCCGGTCGATGCCATTCGGAGCATGGACGTCGATGTCGTAATCGCTGTCGATGTCGAGTTTCCCTTGTATCCGCCGGATCAGCTCGAGTCGGCGCTGGATATAACCGGGCAGATGCTGACGATCCTCATTCGCAAGGAAACGCTGCGTCAGCTTGACGGGCTCGGCGCTGACGATGTACTGATTCGGCCTGATCTCGGAGAATTCGGGTCGACGAATTTTGCCCAGATTACCGAGACCATTCCCCCGGGTGAGACAGCGACCAGGGCACAGGCAGGTCGACTGCGTGGCCTGGCACTCAATGCCAGCGAATATGCACAGCACCTGGCAAGTCGACGCGGCGCCGATTACAGACCCGAGACCATCGATTTCGTTCGTGTGAGTGGCGATGGCCCGCTGGCAGAAGACGTTCTTTTGGAACGCTTGATGACCGAACCGGGAGATACCGTTGACGCCAAGAGGCTGGCCGAGGATGCCGGGCGATTATATGGCCTGAACAGCTTTGAAAATGTCGGTTACCAGCTCGTTAAGGACGGGGATCAGACTGGCGTCGAATTTAGCACGCGCAAGAAGAGCTGGGGTCCGAATTTCGCCAAGTTTGCGCTTTCACTCGAAGACGACTTCGAGGGTTCGACGGCCTTCAATGTGGCCGGTCGCCTGACCATGACTGGTCTCAATCCGCTGGGTGCAGAATGGCGCAATGACCTGCAGGTTGGCACCGAGCCCCGATTCGAATCCGAATTCTATCAGCCGCTTAGTCAGGATTCGCGATTCTTCATCGCGCCTCGCGTCAGGCTCGAACAGCGGAACGTAAATACTTTCCAGAATGACATTACCTCCGGCCGGTATCGCGTCTCGGAGGCGGAGTTTGGATTCGATGTTGGTCGCCAGCTGGGGCGCTGGGGCGAGCTTCGTCTGGGTGCGTTTCGCGGCGCCGGCGATGCAAGAATCAAGGTTGGCGATCCGTCACTACCGAACTTCGATTTTGAAAACGGTGGCCTGTTTGCGCGGTTCAGCGTCGATACCCTCGATGATGCCCAGATTCCACGCGAAGGCACGCGCGCCAACGTCGAGTGGTTGTTGTCCCGGCCGGGTCTGGGTGCCGACAGTCGATTTGATTCCGTATTGATGAGCGTTGACAGAGTGTGGTCCTGGGGCGATGACCGTAGGAATACAATGCAACTGGGTCTGGAATATGCGACTACCTTTGAATCGGACGATCAGTTGCAAAACTTCTTTCCCTTGGGCGGTTTCCTAAGGCTTTCCGGCCTGGAACGTGGAGAAATCAGTGGGCCACATGCCGGCCTGGCACGAATGATGTATTACCGGTCGGTGGGTGGGGACGGGGGCAGCGCGCTTGATATGCCCCTCTATATTGGCGGCTCGTTGGAAGCCGGCAATGTATGGCAGACCCGGGACGAGATTGACGCTGGTTCATTGATTGTCAATGGCAGCATTTTTGCCGGGCTCGATACCTATCTTGGATTGCTCTTCCTGGGTGTGGGTATTTCCGAGGATGGCGACAGCAGTTTCTACCTGTTTCTCGGCAATCCACGGCGCTAGCAAAATCAATTAGCGCACGATTTTCGCCAATACCTGCGTTGGTGAGTCTGTCTGTCGATAATAACCGTGTCTTGTTGCCATTTTGTCGTACGCGCGATCTCGCTCGTCTTCGGTACGATACCAGTGCAGCGTTTCCCACGACTCGCCGAGCATGCGGGTAAACGTGTCCTCCGCCGGTAACGATACTCGGATGCCAAATTTTCGCTCTTCGAGTGCTTGATTCGGATCGACCAGGTTATGTTTATGGCAGTAAGACAATTCTCTCTCCGTCCGGTTATTCTGTACTGTGACGCATCATAACTTCGACCATCAACTTGACCAAGCGCTGGCGCACTAGAAGCGGTCTCCTGCGCCTTCCCGGTCGCGCCATCCTAGTATGCCGCGTGTGACGAGCAAGTAGATTCGTTTTCCGGTCTGCGACCAAATCCGGGAAATCGTCGACGGGCTCGCCAGGATCTGCGTTTCGCGGGTAGTCAGCCGATGCGCGCAATAAGTTCGTTTGTGTTTTAACAGGTGGCGAATATCTTCGCGTGCCAGAATGCGAAACAGTCGGCCGCGAGCTGGCTTAAACCAGGCCAGCTGGTAGTCGATAATTGCGGGGGAACCATCTGCAGAGACCAATATATTCGGCTCTTTTGCAAGATCGTTATGCACGACATTGAGCCGGTGGAGCTTCCTGAGCAATTGTGCGGCCGCTTTATAAAAGTTCGGGTCCGTCGGTTTTCCTTCCTGCATTGGCTTACCCGGAATGTAGGACCGCTCCAGGACTACGCGATCTGCCCGCATTAGTTTCGGTACACCGTGCACGCCGTCCAGGGCGGCAAGTGCGCGTGCTTCCCGCGCCAGCAGTCTGCGCGCGACCCAGCGGACTGCGAAATGGGCCTGCGCGGCGTCACGGCGAATGACATGGGTTGGGCCACGCTCGAGAAGTTCGGTGCACCCGAATAGATCCTTTTTCAACAACTTAGAGCGGGAAGCTTGCAAATTTAGTCACTCGCGCATTGAATGTAACTGGAGGGATCCCTGCAACGGCGCCATACTGCGCCTCTCCCAAGAATAGCGCAGTCTATGAGCAAAGAATCAGACAAAAGAATAAGTCCGGAAACGGACAAGACCGGCGAATTTTTTAATGTTGGCGCGCCGCTTCACGCCGTCCGGCCAGGATATGTGCGACGGCCAGCCGATGACCTGCTGTTTGATACCGTGGTTGCCGGACATTACGCGCATGTGATCGCGCCTGATCGAACGGGCAAGACGAGTCTCGTAGCTTCCGTTTCCGCTCGCCTGAAGCACAATGGCTTCAAGGTCGCGGTACTGGACCTGGCCCAGATCAGCGAAAGAGATGGCGGAACCGATGCCGGGCGTTGGTACTACAGCATTGCCTATCGCCTGTCGCGCCAGTTGCGATTGAAAACAGACCTGCAGGTGTGGTGGCAGGATCATTCAATTCTCAGCAATCGCCAGAGACTCGTCGAGTTCTACGTACAGGTCGTACTCAAGAATATTCAGGAGAGCATAGTCGTTCTCGTAGACGGCGTAGAGTTTGTTGCTGACCTGCCGTTCAACGAACATCTGCTGGCCAGCATCAGGGCTGCACATAATTCCCGAATTGCCGAACCGGAATTCAATCGCCTCGGTTTCGTAATTTTTGGAGAGTGCGACCCGCACAACCTCGTCACCGACAATCAACTGTCACCGTTCGCAGTGTCAACAGAAATTCGGCTGCAGGACTTTACACGGCCAGATCTCGATGTTTTCGCAACTGAACTCAATCTATCGCAGGAACAGACGAAACCGGCGCTAGACCGGGTTTTCTATTGGACCAATGGTCATCCCTATCTGAGTCAGAAACTGTGTCGAGCCATCGCCCGGGAGAGTGTCTCTGACGATATAGACGATGTAATCGACCGACTGGTGTTGCAGCAGCTGGCGGGTCGTTCGGCAATATCAAGCGAACCGCATCTCAGTCATCTGCAACGCACTGTACTCAACGACAGGAAGGATTACGAAGCGCTGCTTACGTTGTACGGTCAGATTCGCAAGGGCATCACGATTGCCTGCGACGCGGACTCGACGCTGCATCGAAAACTGCTGGCAGTCGGTCTTGTCGTCGCAAACGATACCGGCGACTTCGTGATTCGAAATCGAATATACGAAACCGTATTCACGGCGCGCTGGGCGAACGAAAATCTGCCATTACGATGGCGCGGTCCAGCCATTGCAGCTGGAATATTCCTGGCATTGATTGCGATTCCGTTTGCCTACACGCAGCTGCTGCCAAAGCCTTACCTGAGAGTGATGGCGAACACCACCTACGATCTCGAAACTGTCTCCGATGCATACCAGAACCTGCGCTCGTTTCCCGGGCACGTTGCGGCCGCCGATCGAATGTACCAGTTCGTGCTGGAAGACAGGGCGCTACAAGCAACAGATCGAAATGATATACGTGATGTAGCCAGGTATTCGGCGCTGCTGCCCGACGGTGCAGTGCTGGCTGACGATCTCACAGCGCAATTCTGGGATCGACGAACACATGCAACAATGCGCAACGAGGAACGTGACGAGGCGTTACTGGCTGCTCTGGAATCATTGGTAGTAACGACTCAGGATCGCCGCAGGCGAGCAGCATCGCTTGTTGGCGCTGACTATACGCAGCTGCTTGGGACCATACCGGCGACCGCTGCCAACGGCATCGTTTTTGATGCGGAAAATGCGCTTCTAACCAGGAACCAAGGCGCGCAAATAAGGCAGTGGGTTGCTGGCGCGGACGGCATCGAAACGCGTGAGCCGTGGACTATGTCAGCGCTCGAGGTAGCGCCGTTGGTGCGCCGTGTGATCGTCGATCTCGATGGTACTGCGGCGAGAATCGGTCTCACGGTTAACGTGAGTCATCCCCGTCTGGACGACATGCGCCTGAAGCTGATTGCACCGTCCGGTCGCACTGTGGAAATCAGCCTGCAGCAATCATCTTCTGCCGCAAACGAAGAGATTCGCATTGCGACCGCCCAGCTGCGGCCGCTTGTCGGCGAATCGCTCAATGGCACCTGGAGCCTGAGCTTGCGAGATGAGGCGATGGGCGTCTCAGGTCATCTCGTTGGCTGGAAGCTGAGTCTGAATTCCCAGGTTGCCGTAGAGAGCTTCGAACGCGGGCTGGACGTGCCGGATCCGGTCGAGCGCCCTTCGGAAAACCTGTGGTTTGCAGCAGACGGTCGCTATGCCATTGCTCGCGCCCTGCAAAGCGATAGTGCACGACTCTGGGATCTGAACTATGCACGCGCTGCGCGCACTATCGCTGTACCTGCAAGTGAGCGCGTAATCGGACTTAGCGCCAATGCACAATTCCTGGTGACGATGGCACAAAACACCGTTAACTTTTGGAGAATCGCTGATGGCAGGCGTCATGCTGCTCTGGATTTGGATACGACCATTATCGATATCGTACTGAGCAATGACGGCAGGCATCTGCTGGTATCCAGCCGTAGTGAGCAGGATACATTGTTGGAAATCTGGTCGATTGATTCTGCCGAGGCCGTCGCCAATATGACCGTAGCCGGAGTGCCCGCATTGATGTCAATCGATGCGTCAGCAACTTACCTCGCGGTAGCGGATTTTGATCGTGCAGTCAGAATCTGGAATCTCCGCAATCGTGAACTGGTATCGCAGCTCGATCTGGGCGCCCAGCCGAGCCAGATCGAATTGTCCGCAAACGGTGAGTCACTCGGGGTGATACTGGGCAATCAGGGTGTTTCTCTCTGGTCGACACGTCAGCCGGAATCGCCTGTTTATGAGGAAGCGGGTGTTGGCGAATGGCATATGGGGTTTTCACCGTCCGGCGCCCGTTTTATCGCCGGGAATCAACGCGAGGGAATGCAGATAATCGAGAGTCTGAACGGCGAGCCGTCCGGTCCGTTGATTGATGCGGGGCTACGCCGAGCTTCGCAGAAAATATACAGGTTCAGTGGTGATGAAGGACTACTGGTGACCGCTGGTCAGGATGATATCGCGCGTTTTTGGGCGGTACCGCCGATCACGACTGAAACAGTTGCCGACGTTTCAACAGCCGCGGAATCCGACACCGCGCCAGCTGTGGCCGAGGTTGGCACGACGGTCAGCGCTATCGCGCCTGGCGCGGAACGCATGGCCGTCGGAGATCGTTCCGGGCATGTACACATTCGTCGCATCGATTCCGCTGGCGGCAACGTGTTAGCGAACGACGAAGAGATTAGTTTTCTTGGCCATCGCGGCGCCGTACTGTCGCTTGCCTTCAGTAGCGATGGAGCTCTGGTCGCGAGCGCGGGAGCTGATGGGACCATTCGAATATGGGATGGGCACAGTGGTTTGCCGCGACCTTTCTACGGCAAGGCCGACGTCAGCAGGATTGACGCAATGGAGTTTTCGCCGCAAGCAACACAACTTGCGGTGCTCAGCGGTCAACGTGTTTGGGTAATGAGCACGGAAGAGGGCATTGAACTTGCCAACGTCGAACTGGGCGAAGTGCATAATGCACTGGCGTTTGCTGCGGATGATCAGCTGTACCTGGCGGGCGAGGCGGGAGACCTGCGCAATTTTTACGCTGACCGTACCGGCAATTGGCACCTGCGCAATATCTGGCGGGGAACGGTGCCGATTCGACATCTGGAAATTGCGGCGAAAAGACAGTTGATCGTCCTGGTTGACGGGGAGAATGCCGTTAGACTATTGAATCCCGTCAACGGCCAGGTCAGTTCCTCGTTCCTCAGGTTGCCAAACACAGTTCTTGACGTCGCATTTAGTCCGAACGAATCTCGCGTCCTTTTTCGAACCGGGCGCTGGATTCATCGTGCACTGATATCGCCCGCTGGCCCAATTTGGACGGACAGTTTACGTGTGCCAAAGGCTACCGGCGGCTCACAAATGGTTTTCGACGCGACCCCATCGCCCGCAAGCCAGGCGGGCGAGCACGTACTACTTTTGACCAGCGATACTGGTAAAGCAGAGCTGGCGGAGCTCCGCTTCGATTACGGCAATGGTCCGGCCCTGTTTGGCACCCGATCAGGTCTGTTGCGCGAGTGGACGCAGAAACTTCAGGGCGAGGCAATCAGCGATTTTGTCCGCGAAGGGTTCTAACCAGCAGCTCCATTTTTTCGGCACTAACGTCGGCAGGTCGGACGGCCTCTCCAATTCGAATGTTGACTCGCGCCAGAAGCTTGCCCGGAAGGCGCTGCAATTTTCCGTTTGAGCGACGACTGAACCAGCTGCCCCACAAACCCCCGAGACCGATGGGAATAACCGGTACCGGCCGGCGTTCGATGATTCTCTCAATGCCAGGCCGAAATTTCTGAATTTCCCCGTCGCGCGTAATGCCGCCCTCTGGAAATATACACACGACGTTGCCGTCCGCTAATTCCCTGTCGATGCTCACGAACGCCTCGCCGAGAACTTCAGCATCCTCTCTCGAGGAAGCTATCGGAATCGCTTTGGCGTTGCGAAACAGAAAATTTAAAATCGGAACATCGAATATCTTGTACCACATGACGAAGCGAACCGGTCTTCTGATTGAACCACCAATAATCAATGCGTCGATATAGCTGACGTGATTGCAAACGAGAATGGCAGGGCCCTTGTCAGGGACATTCGAGCGGCCAGAGGTTCGAATCCGATACAACGTATTAACGATAATCCAGGCGACGAACCGCATCAGGAATTCTGGCAGCAACGAATAAATGTAAATGGCGACGACTGCGTTCAGGGCCGCCAGCACCACGAAAAACTGAGGAATGGACAAACCTGCAAAATTCAGCAGAAGAACGGCCAGGATATTTGCGCAGACCATGAAGAAAGAGTTAATGATGTTGGTACTGGCAATAATGCGTGACAGGTGCTGTCGTTTTGCCCGTTGCTGAATAAAGGCGTATAGCGGCACACTGTAAAGACCGCCAAAAGCGCCGAGCATCGCCATATCGATAAATATTCTCAGGCTGCCCGGACGCCCAAAAAATTCGCTGACCGACCCGACCGCAACGGGATGCATACTGCCCTGTGCAAAAAACAGATCGAGCGAAAATACGCTAAGACCTATCGATCCAAATGGTACGAGGCCAAGTTCGATCTTGTGACCGGATAATCTTTCGCACAGCAGTGAACCGATACCGACACCGACGGCGAATGCGACAAGAATCATTGTCGTAATCGCTTCATTACCGTTCAGTATACTCAGCGTATAGGCAGGAATCTGAATGGTCATCGCAGATCCGAAAAACCAGAACCAGGAAATTCCCAGGATCGACAGAAATACGTTTCGGTCTTCGCGTGCAAACCCGATAATGCGAATCGTCTCGGTCCACGGGTTCCAGTTAATTTTGAGATCCGGATCGACGGCCTTGGTTTCCGGTATGCCGCGACTCGTCAGGTAACCGAGGATAGCGATGCATATCAGGAATGACGTCAGCACGTATTGCTTATCCGGATCGATAGCAACTGATAATCCGCCGACAATCAAGCCGAAAATTATTGCCAGGTAGGTTCCGGACTCCACCATCGCATTGCCGCCCACGAGTTCGGTGGTTGCCAGCTGTTGCGGCAAATAGGCGTACTTTACAGGTCCGAATAGCGTTGACTGGCAACCCATCAGAAACAGCAAAATGAACAGAATGGAATAGCTCTTGGTAACGAACGCTACCGATGCGATCAGCATCAGAACAATCTCAACGACTTTATAAGTACGGATAAGTCGCGATTTTTCGTATTTGTCGGCGATCTGGCCGGACGTTGCCGAGAACAGAAAGAACGGCAATATAAACAAACCCGCAGCCAGGTTGGCGAGATGGCTTACACCCAGTCCGAATACTTTTACACCCTGGAACGTGATCAGGATAATCAGTCCATTGCGAAAAATATTGTCGTTGAATGCCCCTAGAAACTGCGTACCAAAGAACGGCGCAAAACGTCGTTCTTTCAGCAGCGAGAACTGGTTCGAATCGGACACGCGCTGACTATATCAACTTAGCGCAAAGCCAGTATCCTATTCGCAGGCAGGCCCGTACACCCTCGGCGGGCGTCAGTCCGAGGTGTGTCCCGGATCGTCATCATCCAATGCCGCGGTTGATTCGGTAACTTCGTGTTCGACCGATATTTCGGCGGCCAGATCGACAAAATTCAGCATGGCAGCCGGCTCAGCGGGTTGGCTGGTTTGCGTAGTACACGCGGTTTGAAAAAGAAATAACATACTGATAAATAGTATTTTTTTCACGTCGACCTCCCTGGTCGTACACAGCTGACAAAATCCCTTGTCACAGATATAACGCGGTTAGAAACAATGCGTTGACGGGCTAAAACGCGAACTCGCCCACAATGTGGCCAACTCGCCCAATGCTATGATGTGCCGCAATCTGGCCATGTGTGGGCCATGACTGTGTTCTATATGACATGCGAACGGCAATGACGATACTGCACAAGACAATTTTTTTCTGTGGACTGCTGCTCCTTGGCGCGTGTGCCGAGGAAGTGCCGCCGATAACGGCTGCAGAATTCATAGACAATCCTCGCCTGCTCGAGGCGACAATGGTTCGCTGCGGCCAGAATCGCGCGGAATCCAAGTACATTGCTGAATGCGTGAACGCACGGGAAGCCGTAAACAAACTCGAAGCTGCAGCTGAGCGTACTCGGCGAGAAGGTCTAGAAAAGCAGTCAGAACGAAAAAGGCAGGCATTGCGCCGGACTCAGGAGGCAGCCGCGGAAGCCCGTCGTCGTGCATTGGAAGAACAGCGCCGGCGTGAGCGAGAAGAGTATCTGTTCGGTGACGCGCCGCCGGGCGAGGCAGCAACACCGCCAAACTCTACCAATCCGCAACCTTTGGGCAACGCGCCCTCAGCGATCGTAGAACCTGCACCGGAGCTTCCTCAGAATGCGCCGCCGCCTGCGGCTGTCGACGGACCGGGCGAGGCACCGGAAACAGATCTGGGTGCGATACGCGAAGAACTTAAGAGGCGCCAGGAATCGCCCGAATAATGTCATTCGACCGGGGTTGGCATGCTCCTGACATGCAAATCTCTCTGCGGGAATGGAATTTCAATACCGATTTTTTGAAAGCTTTTATACACAGCGCAGTTCAACTCGTGAATCATGCGGCCCCGGTTGACCGGTAAATCAATCCAGCAAAGCATTTCGAATTCCAGGCTTGAATCTCCAAAACGGCGAAACCGCACTCGCGGTGCAGGCGCTTTGCACACTTCAGCGTGTTCTGCAGCGACTGCCTCAAGCGTTGCGATTACTGTGTCGACATCGCTTCCGTAAGCGACGCCGATTGGAATTCGAATGCGATGTTTTGCAGATGGCCCGCCCGCCTCATTGACGATCTTGGTGTTGCCGATAATGCCGTTTGGAACGGTAATCTCGATATCGTCGCGCGTGAGTATCCTGGTACTGCGCAGGCCAATATGCGTGACCATGCCGCGCTCACCTGTATCCAGCGTAATAAAGTCGCCGGTTTTGTACGGCGCATCCGCCACAATCGAGACGCCGGCGAACAGGTTTGAAAGCGTATCCTTTGCAGCAAAGCTTAGTGCGAGGCCGACGATGCCCGCGGACGCAAGCCAGGCCGTGACGTCGATGTTCCAGGCGAGGAAGAAGAAATAAACGGCGAGCGCAAACAGGGCGACCTTCAGGACATTGTTTACCAGCGGCAGCATACTGTCCGGAAATTTGCTGGCGCCACTGCTTCGTGCAGCTGCGACGATGAGGATTTGCACCAGTCCCCGAAAACAGTTGTACCAGGTAACGATCGCTATCGTTTTTATGATGCCGAGCGTCAGATACTCAGGCGCATCGAGCATCTGCAGTCGATCGGTTGCCAATGCCAGCCCAAGTAGAACGAACGATATGAACACCGTGCGATGCAGTATCGCCACAAAGTTGTCATCCAGGTCAGTTTGGGAACGGCTAACGAGTTTGGCGATTAGTCGAGAAATTACCAGGTCGGCAATTTTTCCGATGATGACAAAAATGGCAGCGATTGCCGCTGCCTGAAGATAGACATTGGGTCCAAGTAACTGGACCCATGCCTGAGTCTGTTCAATAAAATCCTGCAAAGAATTCTATCGAGACTAACCGTTTAGTCGACTACTCATAGGGATCGGAATTGTTCATGCCGTAGGTGCGCACCTCGGATTCTCGCTGTTCGCGCGGTTGTTGCAGCTCTGACCTTGCCGGGTCTCTGGATTGCGCGGACGTGCCAGGTCCGGCCGGCAACCTGCGCGTTTGCGCTGTCAGCATCTGGACAAAGTTGTTTGCGGATTGCGGTGCAGCATTGCCGCCGCTGGCAAAAATCTGTTCGGGAGTGACATTGGCGGCGCCGTAAAAAGCGGCGTTCGCTTTGCGATCCATCGTCACGCCGGCGCCTTCCAGTGCGATGCCCAGGAACAGGCCGCGGCTTCGTGCATAAGAATATACCTCGGCCTTGAATTTGAGATCAGTAGCGGCGCTTGTGTGCCTGCCAACTGGGCCAGCAGCGAGCGACGCGTCCGCCCCCAATGTCAGTTTGCCGCCAGTAATTCCATCGACACTCTTGCGTGACTTGAATACCAGAATAATATCTGTCGATTGGGCGCCTACCTGAAATCCTACACTGCCCCCGGTCAGCGTAACGAATGTCGGGTTGCTCCACCCGCCATCATCCTGTCTCACAACCAGCAGTCCTTTGCCGCGGCGAGCGCCAAGGCCAAAGCCGACCTTGACTACATTAGGCAAGACTGCGACCCCATAAGCACGTGAAAGCAGGGCTGGAGGAACGGATTGCTCCGGGATCCGTAACAACTGGCTAACTACGTCGGTTGCGTTGGCAATGCGGTTTTCCTCTTTGGTCTCCGCGAACGCCTGAAATGACGTCAAAATGGAAAGTACTACTACGAGAGTATATTGGCGTAAACGCATGATTCTATTCCTAAAATAGTAAATCTAGGGATGTACGCTGTCGCCGCCCAAGGCAAACAGCTCTTTAACATTTCAGAGTCGGTGGCAGACGAATCTGTCACACACCCATATGATACGCGAATTGCTGCTCGGACTCACCGAATAATTCTGTATATCAGGGGGTTGAGAGAATTGGTGGAAGTGGACAGTCAAGACTGGCGCAGATGGCCCGCAAAAGCTCGCCTTCTGTGATTGTTAGCCTGCCGTCATGTGACACGGTTTTCGTCACAGCCTGGATCAGGCTCTGTCGTCCAGCCGAATTGATCATCCGCAGTACGTCGAGGGCGCGATTCAATGTGTCGACAGTCTGATCTTCGTCAATATTGCTTTGTTGTTCGCCGGCCCACCCGCCAAACAGACTGACACCGGCGGCGAACGCAGCCTCACGTTCTGCAACGTTATCATGACCCTGATCGGCGACGATTCTTATCAGGCTCACCGCCGCGTCTCGAGCGGCCGATTTCGAGACACGATTGCCTTTTTGATCGACGGCCGGCGAGATCGCCTGTTCAAGGTGGCGGGCCAGAATTCGGTAGTAGCAAAATTCGCGCAGATCAATCTTTCCGTCCACTTCGATCAGGCGCCGCACGAGGTCGAGCAGGTACTGGAGTTTGGGGGCAGGGCGTTGTTTGAGTTCCGGGAACGCGATCTCCAGCAAGGGCAAGCGATAGGCTGCGCCAATGTTGTTCAGTTCGTCGAAGTATTGCCGAACAAGCTGTGCTCGCCGGTCGCCAAGTTGGCTTTCAATAATGGCGATTTGGCGATCCGCGTATGGGGTATCGATAACCAGTGCTAATGCCAGCAGGTAGGCTCCTGTTGGCGAATGTGCCGCGTCATAGAGCATCGCGGGAATCGAGCGGCGAAGCCTGTGTGCAAAAGCGATATGCTCAGCGGTTGGTTGCCCGATTGAATCGGCGATACCCGCATCCACTCTGAGACTTTTACTATCAGAAAACTCGGCAGTCGCACCTGGCGCGAAGCCCGCGGCATGTTCAGGCACCGCACCGTCACCAATTTGATTCACATCGACCGCCGGATAGTCGTTGGTCGTGAAAGAGGGATCGAGCGCCTGAATTCGTTGCGTAAGAGGCGGATGGGTGGCAAACATCGATGATATCTTCGATATACCGCCTGCGAACAACATGTGACTGACTTCCTCAGGGTCAGCAGCGCGAATGAATGATTGATGACTGTAGCCGCCAATCTTTTTCAGGGCATTGGCAATGCCATCGGTTTGCCGCGTGTACTGGACTGCAGACGCGTCTGCAAGGAATTCGCGTTGCCGCGAGACTGCGGCTTTAATGAGGCGCGCAAAAAATACGCCGATCCAGCCGAGAATGGTCAGCCCAAGGCCGATTATCATTATTGCCGGCGCACCCCGGTCTCGCCTTCTGGAAATATAGCTGCCGTGATAGCTGCCACGTAGCACCATCCTGCCGATAATGCCAAGCACCATAATTCCGAACAGCACGCCCATCATGCGAATGTTGAGGCGCATATCGCCATTCAGGATATGACTGAATTCGTGTGCGATCACCCCCTGCAGTTCTGCGCGATTAAGTTGCTCCAGCGTGCCCCGAGTGACGGCAATCGCGGCGTCGCCGGGTGTAAATCCAGCCGCAAATGCATTGATGCCACTCTCGGATTCGAGCACGTAGATTTCGGGTACGGGAACGCCGGACGCAATCGACATTTCCTCGATTACATTGCGTAAACGTCTGCGCAGCGGATCCTGAACGTCTGTGGGCACTAATGTGCCGCCCATGTCTTTGGCGACGCGCCCGCCGCCGCCCGACAAAACTGAAGTCTTGTAAAGCGTTGCCCCGATAATGAACAGCGCTGTAAGCAGGGCGGTCCCACCCAGGACGGTCGGGTTGGCGATTTCACCCTGTTCAGCGGAATAAAGCACCGCACCGATGATGGCGGTGACGCCGGCAACAATCAGGATCGTCGCAATTGCATATACGACCACGAGCCAGCGAGTGGCTCGTTTCGCCTTATCCTGTGCGTCAAAAAAGTTCATAACTGCGTTTCTGAAACGAGGTTGCGTGCTGTCAACTTCGTGCGATTCGCGTCACTGGCTGCTAAGTGAAACTGACCTCGGGTACATCGCGCATTTCCGGTGTCTCAATCTCGAGAAAACTGGCCAGTTCGAATCCGAACATGCCCGCTATGAAATTGTTGGGAAAGTTTTCTGCTTTGTTGTTGTAAGTGAGAACCGCGTCGTTGAACGCCTGACGTGAGAAAGCGACCTTGTTTTCAGTGCTGGTCAATTCTTCCTGAAACTGGATCATGTTCTGATTCGCTTTCAGGTCAGGGTAGGCTTCTGACAATGCAAAAAGTCGGCCGAGCGCAGCGCCGAGAGCGCCCTCGGATTTGCCAAGCTCTTGCATGGCGGCTGCATTGGACGGGTCGATTTTGGCGTTATCGAGGCTGGACACAGCTGTGTTCCTCGCGTTGATAACGGCTTCCAGGGTTTCGCGCTCGTGTTTCATGTAGCCTTTTACGGCTTCGACGAGGTTTGGGATCAGGTCGTGTCGGCGAGTCAGCTGAACATCGATCTGGGCAAACGCATTTTTGACACGGTTTCTAAGGTTAATCAGGCTATTATAGATGCCGATTGCGAAAATTATGATCGCCGCGATTACCGCGAGGAATGTTACTAATGTCGACACAGTCCACCTCCCCGGTGAGTAGTAGTGACCGCAAGCATAAACGCTTGTCTTGCTTAACACTAGCAACTGTTTTGGTAGCAATATCAGTGATTTCAAGGCCTTCGTACGCTGAGTGGATCGGCGCAGCTGAGGCCCATATGGGTACGGAAGTCAGCGTTTACCTCTGGCACGACGATCCGGAGAAGGGTCAACAGGCGGCAGCGGCCGTGTTTGCGGAGGTTGCCCGGCTCGATCAAATGATGAGCACCTATATCGAAGATAGCCTGATTTCGAGCGTCAACCGGGACGCGGCAAAACATCCGGTTGCGGCAGGCGACGAGCTCTTCCAGCTCGTTGAAAGGTCGCTGGATATTTCTGTCCTGACGCGCGGTGCATTCGATATTACCTACGACAGTATCGGGCAGCACTACGACTTCAGGCAGGGTCTGCGGCCCACTGAGCAAGTCGTGGCAAGCGAGCTTCCGCTTATCGACTATCGACTAGTGAAGACAGATCGCGACCAGGGCACGGTGCACTTTTTGGCGGATGGGGTTCGCATCAATCTCGGCGGCATTGCCAAGGGTTACGCAGTCGAGCGTGGCGTCGAAATCGCCAAGCAGTTCGGTGTCCGGCATGCACGCGTCACTGCTGGCGGTGATACCCGATTACTGGGAGATCGCCTGGGGCAAACCTGGATGGTGGGCGTGCAAAACCCGCGCAACGAGGATGATGTTGCGGTCACTATTCCGCTGGCGGACGAAGCGATATCGACGTCCGGTGACTACGAGCGATTTTTTATGGAAGACGGCGAACGCTATCACCACATTATCGCCCCCTCGACCGGCGCGCCGGCCGGCGAAGTGCGTTCGGCAACGATAATTGGACCCGATGCAGTCATGACCGATGCCTTATCGACATCGGTTTTCGTCATGGGCGTCGATCAGGGTCTGCGATTGATTTCGACCTTGCCGGATTATGAGGGAATCGTCATCAATGCTGCTGGCGAGATGTATTATTCGGACGGTCTGCGACCCCCTGATTAAAAACGATTTTTTACCTCGCGTGTCGCGCTGACGCAACGTGCTCTGTCGCCGATCAGAGACGTTTTTTTCCTTTAAATTCATAAATATACGTCTATTATAGAAATCAGACAGGCCTCATTCTGCTCAGGTTTTTTTGGCGATTTTGGCCGCTCTGCACCGCTGCTCAGTTGGCTGTGGGCAAGGCAACGCTACCGGATCTATTTTACGTAATCCTGAAAATCGGGCTGTGTCATCCGGATCACTCGAATTCCCAGAATTGCAATTATGTTCAGGCCGTTGGAGTCATTTGTGAACGTCATCACGGCCTCAAAAGGAGTCAGCAGTCACTATGCACGTCAAGGACCTGGCGTCGATGGTCGCTCTTTTGCGTTGACCTGATCTCGGCTGTGTTGTGGAAGTCGAGCTCGGTTGGTCATGCACGAAAAGTTCATCGACGTTTGTGGAGGACTCTCAATTGAGATTTCTCGAAAGCGCCTGTCCGGTTATTTGTGAGCCGCGGGCAAAGACAAAGGAAGTGATCATGAAAGGACTAAAGACACTACTGCTAGGAGCAGCTTTCTCAGTATTTGCGGCGACGTCGCTTGCGTCATCATCCCTGGAAGGACAATCAGCGCCGGACTTCGTTTTGAAGAGTTCCGGAGGCGACAACTTGCGCCTTAGTGAGCATCGCGGCGATGTCGTAATGATTAATTTCTGGGCGACATGGTGTGGTCCGTGTCGGCAAGAAATGCCGTTGCTCGACGATCTATATAACCGCTATGAGCGGGTTGGCTTTAGCCTGCTGGGCGTGAACATCGACGACGATTCACGTCGTGCGATGCAAATGATTGAGGAACTTGGTGTCAACTTCCCGGTGCTTTTTGACGAGCGCAAGGAAGTCAGCAAATTGTACGAAGTTGAAGCGATGCCGGTAACGGTTCTCGTCGATCGCGAGGGCAACGTCCGACACGTACATCATGGCTACAAGCCGGGTTACGAAGAGAAATACTTGACCGAAATTCGCGCATTGCTGCGTGAGTAACTGATCGATCTGGTGCGTACTGCTGGCGCTTCGGCGCCAGTGGGCAAACCGGCAGGAGAATGTAAGGTGACACGATTACAGTTTATCTGCATAGCAGGCATCTTGTGGCTGGTTGGTTCGTTCGTCGCGCTGGCGCAGGAAGCCGCGCCGCTGAATTCTGACGCGGTGATGGCAGACGCTCAATCGATGGAAATTGATGAGGCCCAGGCCAGGCAGGAATTTAAAAGTCTGGACGAAAACGTACAGTCGCTTAAAAAAGAAGTTCTCGATCTCAATCGTGACCTTTTCCTGCTGGAGGAAGAGCTGCTGTTTCCAGCAAATTCACAGGTTGCCTTCTTCATCTCGATGGATGTTGGCGAATACTTTGACCTCGATTCAGTGAATCTGAAGATCGATGGCAAGGAAGTTTCCAATTACCTGTACACGCAACGAGAAGTCGATGCTTTGCTGCGCGGCGGCGTGCACAGGGTCCATATGGAGAACCTCAAAGTCGGCGAGCATGAGCTGGTCGCAGTCTTTACCGGTGAAGGTCCCCATGTGCGCGACTATCGACGTGGCGCCACGGTAAACATCGGCAAGGGAATTGGTGCCAAGTACGTCGAACTGGAAATTACCGACAGGGTTAAGAAGCAACAGCCGGAATTTGTCATCAAGGAATGGGAGTGATCGTTGATCGCTCGTTGCCTGACATTCGTTTTCTCAGTCTTGCTATTGACGGTGGCTCTGCCACCGTCATTGGTTGCAGCAGCGGACGACAATCCCGAACCCACGATCGTTAAAGACGCTCACTATGGTGAAGTGCTTTTCTACTTCTACCAGGAAGAGTATTTTCCGGCCATCGTGCGGCTACTTGCCGGTCAGAAACAGGCCCAGTTGGAAAACCATATTGACGAGTCCGAATTACTGCTCGGCGGACTCTACCTGTCTTATGGCCATCACAAGCGCGCAGCCGAGATCTTCGAACGCCTGCTGGCCGACAACGTAGAGCAGGAAATTCGCGACAGAACATGGTTTTTTCTCGCCAAGATCTGGCAGCAACGCGGCTATTTGAGCGAAGCGCAAAGTGCTCTTGACAACATTTCGGACGAGTTGCCAGAGGAACTGGAAGCGGAAAGGCACATGTTGCAGGCGCAGCTGCATATCGACAACAGTCAACATGCCGACGCAATCGAGGTACTGCAGGACTGGCCGCGAAAGGATTCCTGGGCGAACTACGCAAAGTTCAATCTCGGTGTCGCGATGGTTCGCAGCGGGCGCGTCAATGCAGCCGCAGAAATGCTTGATGAGCTGGGCGAAATTGAGCCGCTGAACGAAGAAATGAGTTCGTTGCGCGACAAGGCAAATCTCGCACTGGGCTACGCCTATCTGCAGGATGAGCAGCCACAGGCCGCCAAAAGATCCTTGAACCGAGTGCGACTGGAAGGGCCTTTTTCAAACAAGGCATTACTGGGCATTGGCTGGGCTGATGCGGAAATTCAAAATTACCGTCGAGCACTGGTCCCGTGGATGGAACTGCGGAGTCGTGACCTGCTGGACTCAGCGGTGCAGGAGTCGATGCTTGCAATACCGTATGCAATGGCCGAGCTGGATTCGATTGGCCAGGCTGCGGATCACTATCTGAACGCAATAGAAGCGTTCTATGAAGAGACCAATCGCCTTGATACCGCAATTCTCAATATAGAAAGCGGTGACATGATGAATGCGTTTCTCGAGCAGGACGAAAACCAGACCACCGGCTGGTACTGGAAGCTCGAGGAGCTGCCGGAGGGGCCGGAGTCGCGCTACCTCTACCACCTGTTGGCTACTCACAAGTTCCAGGAGGGCCTGAAAAACTATCGCGATCTGCACTACCTCCGGCGCAACCTTGACGATTGGCAGCAAAGTATCGGTGTATTCCGCAATATGATTGGCACCCGGGAATATGCCTACAACGATCGACTGCCACGAATTCAGAACAGCCTTTCTCAGGCGGATATAGATGGCATGGTCAGTCAAAAACTCGAATTCGATGCTCGCCTGAACAGTATCGAAGAAAGTGAAGACGTTCTTGCCTTGGCAACGAAACACGAATTCGAGTTGTGGGGTGAGATTGCTACGATCGAGAGAAACCCCGCGCTAAAGGCAAATATCCCTGAAGCTGAAGAAGTCCGCGACAAAGTTCGCCTGCTCAAAGGCGCACTGCAATGGAATCTCGATCGCGAATTCCAGGATCGGCTGTGGCGGATCCGCAGAGACTTAAGACAGACTGGCGAAGCGCTGGTAGAAACGCAGCGTGCCCGACGTCAAATTGACGAAAAAATGCGCACAGAACCCCTCCTTTTCGCTGATTTCAACAATCGCGTCGAGGGACTTAGCCCGCAGATTGATGGTCTCAAGTCGCGGGTTGAAGAGGCAATGCTGGCGCAACGCGGGTTCATGGAAGGCGTGGCTGTCGAAGAACTCCGGGCGCAAAAACAAAGGCTCGACACTTATACGGTGCAGGCGCGCTTTGCGCTTGCGGCAATTTATGACCGTGCGGCTACGGTCGGTGCGGCAACGGTTGGTGCAGCAGCCCAATGACGTTCAATGCCTACACGAAATTTCTGATTGCCGCGGGCTGCATCGCCATTACCGTGGCTATGCCTGCGTTCGCCGACAAGGTCAAGAAAAGCGACACCATTGAGAGTCTTGAAAACAAGACGGTCGAGATTCGTCAGGGTTCCGTCATTTTGAATAGTTCGGACCAGGCGCGTGACAACTACAGGGCGTTTTTGAATCTTGTCTCAAACGATCCGGCGCTGCGCGCAGAGGCGATGCGCCGTCTCGGTGACCTGGAGCTTGAAGCGAGCGAGGCGCAGCAGCTCGCGGAGAACGCCGGAGCGGTAGAGTTTGATGCGTACGATAACGCTGTCGGTCTTTTCCATGCGCTGCTCGAGTCCTATCCGGATTACGGCCGTAACGACTCGGTTTTGTATCAGCTCGCCCGGGCCTATGAGGTTGCCGGTAAAACTGATGAGGCCCTTGAAGTTTTAAATGACCTGATTGCGCGCTACCCCGATACGCCGCTGCTCGATGAGGTGCAGTTTCGTCGCGGTGAAATGTTGTTCCTGAGAAAGTCGTACAACGATGCGGAAGCCGCATACGCAAGCGTCGTCGACTACGGGGAGGAATCCAGGTTTTACGAGCAGTCGCTTTACAAACTTGGCTGGGCCCAGTTCAAGCTGGCTTGGCACGAAGATAGTCTAAAACCGTTCTTCGATTTGCTCGATCGGAAGATCGCAGGCGTAGAACTGAAAGAAGGCGACAATCGTCTTGAGGACCTCTCGCGCGCAACACGCGAACTTGTCGAAGACACCTTCCGCGTCTTAAGTCTCAGTTTTTCCTACATGGAGGGCGCAGAGAGCATATCTGCGTTCCTGGACAAGCGCGGCTACCCGGAATACGGGTACATCATCTACATGAATCTTGGCGACCTCTATCTCGAGAAAGAACGCTTTGTGGATGCCGCCGAGACGTACGAAGCATTCGTTGCCAAGGATCCTTACCATCCGAAATCGCCGATTCTGCAGGTTGAAGTTATCGAAGCCTACAAGCGCGGCGGATTCCCTACCCTGGTGCTGGAGGGTAAGAAAGGATTCGTGGATCGCTACGGCATGGACAGTCCTTTCTGGGATCGGAATGCCCGCGAAGAAAACTCAACGGTGGAGGCGCATCTCAAGGACAACCTCAACGACTTGGCGCAGTACTACCATGCCGAGGCGCAATCCAAGGGTAGCGTGACTGATTACCAGGAGGCCTCGAAATGGTATCGGAAGTATCTGAATTTCTTCCCTGGCGAGGCAGACAGCGCCAACACTAACTTCCTGCTCGCAGAAATTCTGTACGAAAGCAACGACTACGAGGCGGCAACCGACGAGTACGAACGCACCGCATACGCCTATCCAGACCATGAGCACTCTGCTGAAGCAGCATATGCGGCCATTCTTTCTTATCGGCAGCACGAGGAGTCGCTGAGCGGCGCGTCGCAGACAGCATGGCATCAGCGCTATCTCGACAGCGGCCTCCGTTTCGGAGACACCTACCCGACTCATCCCGAGTCTGGTGCGGTACTGACGACGGTTGCCGAGGATCTTTTCCAGCAAAACGAATTCGACCTTGCAATCGCTGTTGGACAATCGGTCGTCGGCAAGCAGCCACCGGTTGACCAGGCACTGGCGAGAACAGCCTGGACCGTTATTGCGCATTCGCAGTTCGATCTCGAAAACTTCGTCGACGCGGAGCAGGCCTACTATGCATTACGGCCGTACACACCCGCGGATGACGCGCCAGCCACCGAAGAAATCAAGGATCGCATCGCATCCTCCATTTACAAGCAGGGCGAACAGGCGCGAGACGCGGGCAATCTTGAAGCTGCGGTGGGGCACTTTCGGCGACTTGGCCAGGCAGTGCCTGATTCCGATATTCGTGCGACTGCCGAATATGACGCGGCCGCGGCGCTTATCAATATGCAGGCATGGGATCGTGCATCCAATGTTCTTGAAGATTTTCGCAGTGAATATCCTGACAGTGAGTTCACGGAGGACGTAACGCAAAAACTTGCAGTCACGTATCTCGAGTCCGGGCGCAGTGCCGATGCAGCGGGGGAATTCGTACGAATCGCCAATGCACCTGAATCGACGGACGATGTTCGTCGTGAAGCGCTTTGGAAAGCGTCCGACCTTTACAAGGACAGCGCCGCGGTAGCACAGGAGAAACAGGTCCTCGAGGAAATCGTCACTCGTTATCCCAATCCGATCGCTGAGTCGATCGAGGCACGCTTCCGCCTTCTTGAGATTGCTGAATCGAACAACAATGCCAACGAGCGAAACCGGATACTGACGGACATGGTCCGCGTTGACGCGACGGCCGGAGCGCAGCGCACTGACCGGACCCGTTTCCTCGCGGCGAAGGCCTCACTGGAGTTAGCTGAACCTGTCCGCCGCAGTTTTATGGTCATGAAGATTTCGCAGCCCCTGGCAGAAAGCATGGAGCTCAAAAAAGCGCTTATGGAAGACGTGTTAAAGGTGTATGGCGACGCTGCTGCCTACGGTGTTGCAGAGGTCACTACGGCGGCTACATTCAGGCTTGGTGAGGTATATCAACAGTTTAGCGCTGATCTGATGGCCTCCGAGCGGCCACCGGGACTCGATGAGCTGGCACTCGAACAGTATGACCTCTTATTGGAAGAACAGACCTTTCCGTTCGAGGAAAAAGCGATTGATTTGTTTGAGACAAACGCTGCGCGAGCGGCGGATGGTGTCTGGGATGAATGGGTCGAAAAGAGTTATGAGGAACTCGCGAGCCTGATGCCGTTTCGTTACGCAAAATTGGAGTTGAGTGAAGATGTCGTTACAGCACTGTATTAAAAGCAAGCGAGTTTCGACGATCGCAATGCTGCTCCTTGTGTTGTCCGGTTGCGCATCAGGTCCGCAGCCAGGAAAGAACGCTGTCGGTGGCAACAACACCGTCGCTGCCGGCGGCCAGCCTCTGGAAAACCGCGAGATACCGCCGAATGCGCTCACATTGTACGAGCAGGCCGTGGCCTCGATGGCCTCCGGTGACAGTATTGACGCCGAACTGCGTTTCCAGGAATTCCTGCTCCAGTTTCCTGACTATCCGGGTGCCCACGTAAACCTGGCGATCATATTCGCAGCTCGCGGGGATCTGCAGGCCGCAGAAAATAGTCTGACCGATGCATTGATTGTCGATCCGGCTCACGCCGCTGCGCTTAACCAGCTCGGCATGCTGCTGAGACGTCAGGGCAAATTCGTGGAAGCGGAATCTGCTTATTCGAAGGCCATCAGGGCCAATCCGGACTACGCCCTGGCGCACTACAACCTGGGCGTCCTGAACGACTTGTACCTGCAGCGTCTTGACATCGCGCTCGAGCATTATGAGCGGTATCAGGAGCTCGCCGGCGATAACCAACAGGTCACAAAATGGATTGCAGACCTGAAACGGCGAATTAGTGCCACACAAAGAACCGCAAATGTGACGGAGTAGCGGGCATGCAGATGATTCAGGCGAGATTATTACTGTTAGTGGCGCTGCTCCTGGCGTTTGGGCCTTTCGGAGTCGCGGCGCAGGAAGAATCGAACGAGGAGCAGGCAGCGGAGATCGATGCGCTCGAGCCAGCGATGTCCTCGGACGAGCTGGCCGAAGCAACGGCCGAAGAAATTGAGTCGACCGAACCCGCCGTTTCAACGGCAGTTCTGGCGGCAGATGTCAGGAGACGTGAAAACTCGAGTGGCGTAATGGACGAAATCGACCTGGGTCGAACCGAGATTACCGGTAACCAGGAGCTTCCAACGGTGCTTTATATCGTGCCATGGAAAAAGTCTGATCCCGGTAACCTGATGGGAAGACCGGTGAACACATTACTCGACGAAGTATTAACGCCGATAGACAGATCAGAATTTATTCGACAGGTCGATTACTACGGCGACCTGTACGTCGAGGAAGAAGAGTAACCGCATGGCGATTACATTAATTGCGACAAAATATTTGATGGAAAGAGGAGAAATCAAATGGGCTTTTTAGGCGGCATTGTCCGTTTTTTCCAGGAAGGCGGTGCATTCATGTACCCGATCCTGTTCGTGTTCGCGCTTGGAGCTGCAATTGCTATCGAGCGTTGGACGTATCTAACAATGTCCGGCGCATCGAATCGCTCGCTCTGGAAAAAAATCGTGCCGTATTTGAAGGCCGGGAATTTCCAGGAAGCGGCAGCCGTAACCGGCAAGTCGAAAGCAGCCATCGCGTCGATCCTGACCTACGGTTTGTACCGCGTTAAGTCGGCCCGCCGTCGTGACGATATCGAGAAGGCAATGGAAGAGAGCCTGATGGAAGTGCTGCCGCGTTTGGAAAAACGCACGCATTATCTCGCCACGCTTGCAAACATCGCAACGCTTCTGGGCCTGCTCGGCACGATTATCGGCTTGATATCGGCGTTTACAGCGGTATCCAACGCGAACCCTGCAGATAAAGCTGACCTGTTGTCAGCCAGTATCTCGGTTGCGATGAATACTACGGCGTTCGGTCTTATGTGCGCGATTCCATTGTTATTGGTACACGCACTTCTGCAGTCAAAAACAAATCAGATTGTAGATAGCCTGGAAATGGCCAGCGTTAAATTCCTGAATGCAGTTACTGAACGTCAGTTGAAGCCGGCCGGAGCGTAATAATGATTACTAGCCGCAGAGGAGGCGGTCGTCGCAACGTAGAGACTGCCGAACTCAATATCACGGCGTTCATGAACCTGATGGTAATCCTGGTCCCGTTCCTGCTGATTACCGCGGTGTTCTCGCGACTGGCAATTCTGGAATTGAATTTGCCGGGCTCCTCTAACGAGCCCGCGAACCCGCAGGAACTGACCTTCCAACTGGAAGTGACTGTCAGGGAGGCGCAGATCGAGGTTGGCGATAGAAACCTCGGCGCACTGGGCATTTACCCGAACGCTGATGACGGCTACGACTACGATGCGCTAAGCAACAAGCTTTCCGAAATCAAAGAGAACTATCCGGACAAAACGGATGTGTCGATTCTCCTGGAAGCAGAGATTCCCTACGACACACTGGTCCAGGTCATGGACCGCGTGCGTGTAGCGGAAGTGGTTGAAGCGGACGGCGTCAAACGCAAGGACTTGTTTCCGGACATTTCGATCGGTGATGCACCGATCCTTGGAGGCGCATGAATCATGGTTAAGTCACGACGCGCCAAACGGATGGATCGCCACCACAAACGTGGCAAGTCTACACCGCTCAATCTTGTTTCATTGATGGATATATTCACGATCCTCGTGTTCTTCCTGCTTGTTAACTCTTCTGACGTTGAGGTATTGCCCAACGCGAAGGATGTACAGCTGCCGGAATCGATCGCGGAGGAAAAAGCCAAGGAAACGGTTGTGATTGTTATTGGTGATGAGGACATCATCGTGCAGGGCACGCCGGTCGCGAAGGTAAGCGACGTTATGGCACTGCGCGGCAATGATATTCCCGAATTGCGACAGGCTTTGCTGTCACAAAACGATCGGGTTCTGCGTCGCGAGGCCCAGGACGATATCGCTGGTCGCGAGGTGACGATCATGGGTGACAAGGACATACCGTACAGGTTGTTGAAAAAGGTCATGGCGACATGCACGCAATCTGAATACGGACAGATTTCGCTCGCGGTATTGCAGAAGAGCTCTGAAAAGCTCGACGAAGTCAACGACCTGAGGGCGTCGCGTTAAGCGGTCGCTTTGAGCGGACAAAGGATTTAGGAGTTTCAGTTGGACATTCCTTTCTACAGAGAGTACACGCTGCCCTGGTCGAGTCATGCCGGTCAGGAACGGAAGTATCGGCGTTTGCTTGGCACCGTCATGGGCGTGGCGTTTTTCTTTGGCGTCGTGTTGCCCTGGATTCCTCTGCCTGAAAAAGACCCGAACGAAATTGAAGAGATTCCACCGCGAATCGCTAAACTCCTGTTAGAACAGAAACCACCGCCACCGCCACCGCCGAAGCCGGTAGAACCCGAGCCGGAGCCCGAACCCGATCCAATTGCTGAGCCGGAACCTGAATTGGTAGCTGAGGAACCGCCGCCACCAGAACCGGAGCCACAACCGGAACCCGAGCCGATTCCGGAGCCCGAGGTCGATTTGCAGGCGGTTGCCCGTGAGCAGGCGCAGGCAGCGTTGCTGCCATTTACGGAGGACCTGGCGGCGTTAGCGGACAGCGACGTGCTGGAGACGGTCGCGGACAGTCGTCCTTTAACAGCGTCCGTTGGTGAAGCGGCGCGCAATGAACGTTCCATGATTACGTCGCAGGTTGGTACTGCCAGTGGCGGCATCAACACCGCAACGATGAGTCGCAATACCGGAGGTACCGGACTTGCGGCGCGCAACACGACAGCGATCGAAAGTCCAGTTGCTTCAGTTGGGCAGTCCGCGGGAGGCGCCCGTCGTACTGGTACCAGTGGCAAAGCGTCCAGGTCTCGCGAAGAAATCGAGTTGGTTTTCGACAAGAACAAGGGAGCGATATTCGCATTGTACAATCGCGCCCTGCGCATGGATCCGTCACTCGAGGGCAAGCTCGTATTACGCCTGACCATCGATCCAAGTGGCCAGGTGAGTGCATGCGAGATCGTCTCAAGCGAACTCGGAGACCCGGAGCTCGAGCGTAAGCTTGTACAGCGTGTACTGCTGTTCCGTTTCGATGCCAAAGACGTTGAACCGATAACCACGACGAAGCCTATCGATTTCTTCCCGGCCTGATAGTGCGCCGGGTCGCGACCGTCGCGCAAAACCAATCGAACTCTCACATTCGCGGCCAAAGCGCAATTTGCCTGCTCCGACATTAGTGGTTTTGGGGTCCGTGCATATTGATCTTTAGTGCAATAAATGTCATTCCGCGAGATTCAATTTCTCAGTCATTCGATTCGGTAGGCGGACTGGGTGCAAATTGGTCTCTTGTCCAACAAATGTCATTCGCGACATTCAAATTCGAGGTCTTTCGAATTGGTAGGCGAACTGGGTGCAGATTGGTCTTTGGTCCAAACGCTGATCGTGGATCGCCACACTCTTCCCGCCCAACAAGAACCCCGAGCACGGCTTTCC
>JBPCYD010000195.1:0-3828 GCA_051007895.1 Woeseiaceae bacterium | reverse complement strand
TTCCGCACATTTACGCCAATACGCACTACGACGCGTTCTTCGTGCAGGGCTTTAATGCTGCCCGGGACAGGCTGTGGCAAATTGACACGTGGAGACGGCGCGGGCTGGGACAGCTGTCTGCCGTTTTCGGCAGATCCTATCTGCGCCAGGACCGTGCAACCCGGCTGTTCCTGTATCGAGGCGACATGTATCGCGAGTGGCTTGCCTACGGTTCGGATGCAAAGAAGATTGCGCAGGCGTTTACCGCCGGCGTCAACGCCTACCTCGATGTCATAGACGAACATCCGGATTTGTTGCCCCCGGAATTCGAACTGCTCAATTACAGGCCGTCGCGCTGGAATGCCGAAGACGTGGTCAGAATCCGCGGTCATGGATTGTGGGCAAATGTCGATCAGGAGGTCCTGCGTGCACAGATCACCTGCAAGGCCGACCTGGACACTGCGGGTTACTGGCAAACACTGCAACCGCAATGGACAACGCGGATACCCGACGGACTGGATCCCTGCCTGATCCCGGGAAATGTACTGGACGACTATTACCTGGCAAAAGCGCCGGTTCGTTTCGACAATCCGTCGCTTGCCGTGGCCGACAGCGTTCGGCAGTCCTACGATCGCAGCCTGGGCAGCAACAACTGGGTCGTCGCCCCGTCACGCACAGCAACCGGTCGCCCGATACTGGCGGACGATCCCCACCGCACACACGCTGTGCCGTCGTTGCGTTACATCGCTCACCTGGTCGGGCCTGGCCTTAATGTCATTGGTGCCGGCGAGCCGGCACTGCCAGGCATTTCGATCGGGCATAACGAGCGCATCGCATTCGGCCTGACTATATTTCCGATTGACCAGGAGGATCTGTACGTCTACGAAAAAATAGAGGACGGATACCGCTACAAGGGGCAAAAACTCGCATTCAATTCGGTCGTTGAATCCTTGCCGGTCAGAGACGGCGACGACAGCGTAGTGGAACTGAAATTCACACAACACGGTCCCGTCGTTTACGAAACTGCATCGCATGCTTTTGTAGTCCGTGCCGCCTGGCTTGAACCCGGCATGGCACCTTATTTTGGCAGCGTCGAATACATGCGGGCTGCCAACTGGCGGGAGTTTCTTGCCGCCCTCAACCGGTGGGGTGCACCGTCAGAGAACCAGGTATTTGCCGACGTAGACGGCAACATCGGCTACAAGCCGGCCGGATTATTTCCACGGCGCGAAGGATGGGACGGGCTCTTGCCGGTTCCAGGCGACGGCCGCTACGAATGGAACGGTTTTTTCGACATGGATGTCCTGCCTGAAGAATTCAATCCTGAACGAGGCTATACGGGCACAGCCAATTCGATGAACCTGCCTGAAGACTATCCGATTGAAAAATACCCAATGGGATTCGAGTGGACTCCGCCCTGGCGTTACGAACGATTGTGGACAACCCTGGCCGGACAGCAACAGCACACGCTGGCAGATTCGACGGCGCTGCAACGCGACTACCTGTCATTGATGGCGCTGCAGGCAATCGACAGCATCCCTGGCGACATCGACGGCCCGGGCCTTGCCCTGCTGCGAAACTGGGACGGCGTGCTTGGCCCTGGGTCCAGTGCCGGCGCCTATTTTGCGATTTGGTACTACCGCCACCTGCGGCCAGCACTCGCTTTGCTGCTTCTCCCAGACGCGCCAGAGTTGGTCAGCGATATTGATTCTCTCGGCGTATTGCGCCTGATGGCGGAAGGACGGTCCCGCGACGCGATTGCGACGTCCCTTAACAATGCCTATGCGGAAGCCGAAACCGTAATGGGATCTGATGTGTCCGCCTGGCGCTGGGGCGACGTGCACAGAATTGCGTTCGAGCACCCGCTGCTGTCGTTTGCGGATGACGATCTTGCCGCGGCAATGGCCTATCCGCAATACCCGCGTGGCGGCAGTGGCAATACGACCAACAATACCGGCTTCAGTGCCCGCGATATGCTCGTACGTGCCGGCGCATCGTATCGCCAGGTAATCGATGTCGGCAACTGGGATGCATCGACAATGACAAATGCGCCTGGCCAGTCCGGGGACCCGCGTTCCCCATTCTATGACAATCTACTCGAAGGCTGGGCTAAGGAAGGTGAATTTCCGCTGCTGTACAGTCGCGAGAAAATCCTCGAGCATCAGGCAATGCGAATTGAGTTGCTACCAAAGCCGTCGGCCGCCGAAACAGCGGAGGAGTGATTTCGTTGCAGCTGTGGACAGGATTCGAATCCATCCGTAGCAGGAATTTGACGTAACTACATCTGGACTTTCGAATAGTGTGACGTTCGTGCAGTCGCACTTATTTTCTTTAGTCGGCTAAACTAATATTCTTGCACCACTAACGCTCAGGGAGTCCCGGCATGGGGATGTGGATTGGCATTTTTGTCGTCGTCGCACTGATCGGCGGCTACGTGATTCTGCGCAATCGACGCGCGCGGGAAAATGTTCGTCCGGATCAACTGAAGGGATCGTCGCAAACGCCTGATTCGGCATTTCACGCAGTGTCCCTGCAATTTGCGGGCAACGCATGCGACGCCGCGAAGAGCATGCGCGGCCGGCGCTTTCTGTCCGGTGCGGCGCCCCGGATTCCATTACTCGATTGCGATGCCGTTGAGTGTCAATGCAAGTTCGTGCACCACAAGGATCGCCGTACCAGTGGGGATCGAAGAAGCCCGTTTGCCACGCGCGGCGGTGGTGGTGAAATCGGAGATCGTCAGTTCGATCAACGTCATTCCAGCGAACGGCGACTGGATCCCGATGACAATATTGACGATTTCTGAGCAAAAAAACCCCGGGTTAAGACCGGGGCTTTTTCATCTTAATAGTGCTTGTACTAAACGGAGGCTAGTACCGGGCATCAGCAATCATCGCTTCATATTCGGCCAATTGCTGCTCATACAGCACTCGCTCTTCAATCAAGTCTACGATTTCGGCTTCCAGCTGACCCGTTCTTTCAGAAATATCCTTCAACTCAGCTAGCAGGAGAATACGGTTTTCGGTTGTCGTTTCCTGACTAACCAGCTCAACACCCGCCTCTACTGCACGATCCTCTGAACGTTTGAGCTCAGCGCGTCGAGAGTTGATCTGATTGTTGGCTGAATTCACTGCCGCCCGCAGATTGTGCAAGCGGTGTCCGGAGTTATACGCTGCGACAAAGTCCGGTTCCATATCTGTCGGGCAAACGCCGTTGTAGCGGGCACCACTGGCCCCAACATTGAAGCCACGCGACGGCTGGCAGTACTGGCGCAAGCCTTGCTGCCGGCCCGACTGGTACAGTTCGAAATCGGGTGCGACACCATGTTTGGCGCAGGCTTTGCGGTGATTACCGATTCGGTCAGCGGTGTATCCCCGCACGCCGTCTTCAAAACCTATCGCTTTCCAGTCGCTAACCGCGCATTCGTCGGCACTCATGCTTGCGCATCCACTCAGCACAAAGACGGTGACAATCGAAATCAAGCTTATCCATTTGCTCTTCATTGGCCTGCTCCAGGTATAGGGAGAGTATGTAGTGTGATCCGTCTGTACAATTAAACAGCGCGGTCGCGCAAATGGCTGTGACTTGATTCACGTAACACCTGCGAATACCGGCGAAATAGCCGGCCTCGATCACGTGAAATAGAGTCACTGTGATCCACGTCACAGTGGTCGCACCCGGACAACAGCTAAATTGCTACCCTCGGAAGAGCTTGTGTTTCAAAGCTCTGGCACATGGAACTGACAGGCAGATGGAACTGACAGCATTGGGTGGCGCGACACTGATTGCGTTGACCGGCACAATATTTTTCTTGCTGGTCATCAAGGCATGGTCAGCTTTCGCGGCGTCATC
>JBPCYD010000194.1:0-13436 GCA_051007895.1 Woeseiaceae bacterium | reverse complement strand
GATGACACAGAACGCAGTTTTCCTGTGCATGATCGATGTGCGCAAATGACATCGGCAATATTGGGGTCGGACTGCCGTAGTGATAGTCGATCGCGGGCGCCTCGCCGGCAATTGGCGAACCAAACACTACAATGATGACGCCCAGGAGCACGGCGGATGCAAACCCGATCTTCACAGCGGCAGATTTCGTATTGCAACGAACAACATGCCGAATAGCCCGCTGACAAAAAGGTAGGTCACATTCGATACTATTTTGATCTGGCCTAATCTCGCCCAGTACGACCGAGCCGACGCGACAGCTATAACTATCATGATGAAAAGCGTTGCCTGGTACCACGCGCCCAGATAGAAATTACTGACCAGGATATGATAAGTACCAGACGCCAGGGTGACAATCGCGACGACGCGGTGCCAATATTTGAACGATGAATAGTCATTGTGAAGTCGGAAACGATCCGGTACCAACGCGACTGTGATTAGAACACCGAGGGATACGAGGCATACCAGGCCCAGCCACATGTAGTCCGGCGCCCCTGGTTTCATAAACTCAATAGCAGCAGCGTCGCCCAGCAGAAACCAGAACGCATGTGCGACGGCAACCAGAAGAACGCCATACCCGAGTACCTGGTGTGCGCGAACATCGAGTCGACGCACACTGGTAATCGTCAAATAAAGCAGCCCGCCAAATGCGGCAAAGCCGATAGCATTTCCCGTGTCCCAGAACCAGCCGGCGCCCATCGTGGGCGCCGCGAGAAACGTGACAACGAATACAACTGCAAGTGTTGCAACAAGGGCCTTCATGCGGCGCACAATATACGAATATGCAGACCCTTGTACTACGCCTGGCTCAGCATATGCTACTGATGCGCCTGACGAACGATATAAGCACGCACCGCTTCCGCGTCATCCTCGTCTAAAACTTCTGCGAATGAAGCCATGCCAATTTCCAACAATGCGCCACCGAGAACAACGGACTGAAACGATTCAGGCGTAGCTGTCATTGCCGAGTGTCGGAGGTCAGGGAGCACGCCGCCCGATACGGCGTAAACGCCATGACAGATCGAGCAGTTTCGACCATACAGCGACGCGCCGGCCGTGATCTGTTCTTCGGAACCGAAATCATCCGGCGGATCGGCTGGCTCGACACGCTCTGGCGGTGGTGGGAGCTCCGCAGAGCCGCCGAGCGTGAATGCCAGGATGCGGCTGATATTTCGATTCGTCCCTTCGGGATTTGTTACGACACCGATTGCATTCGCTGTTACGCCTCCCCAGCCGACAACGACGGCGACATACTGTTCACCATCGATCGAATACGTTATCGGTGGTGCAAGAACGCCGGTTTGTGTCGCAGCCGCCCACAACCTCTCGCTCGATGTCGCATTGTAGGCCACGAGTTCTTCAGTCGCGGTGCCCTGGAAAACCAGATTGCCTGCCGTTGACAAAACACCGCCATTTTCATGTGCGGCATGCTGTACACGCCAAACTTCCTTCTGCGTGACAGGGTCCCAGGCGAGGAGACTGGATTGGAACTCTGCTCCGAATTCGGGTCCGAGATCGGCAAATTCTTCAACCGGATCCCAGAGGTTGACCCCGGTATTAAAACCAATTGGCCGCTTTTCGAAATTTTCCTGCAAAACATAGATTAAGGGTTCTTGCTTCGCCGGGATGTACACAAGGCCGGTGTTTGGACTGTAAGACATTGGGTGCCAGTTGTGCGCGCCGGCTGCGCCCGGAGATATTTTCTTGGCTGCCAGCGTTTCGTCGTAACGTGCGCCGGGAGTTTCAACAGGACGACCCGTTTCAAGGTCAATATGCGTTGCCCAGTTAACAGGCATGATGTTTTCGGCGGAAATCAGTTCCCCTGTAGCCCTATCAATGACATAGAAGAAACCGTTCTTGGGCGCCTGCATGATGACCTGGCGTTCCTGTCCGTCAATCTCGAGGTCGGCCAGCACCATATGTTGTACGGCTGTGTAGTCCCAGGTGTCGCCGGGTGTCGTCTGATAGTGCCAGGCATATTTTCCGGAATCTGCGTCAACTGCGACGATCGACGCAAGAAACAGATTATCGCCGCCGCCCGGACTGCGCAGCGACCGCGCCCAGGGTGAGCCGTTGCCCGTGCCAATGTAGACGAGATTGAGTTCGGGATCATAGGCGAAGGAATCCCAGGCGGTGCCACCGCCCCCCTGAGCCCACCACTCACCGGTCCAGGTTGCCGCCGCCATCTCCTGTATTTCATCTTCGAATCCGTCGGCGGGATTGCCGGGCACGGTATAGAAACGCCACAACTGTTCACCTGTAGCGGTGTCGTACGCGCTGACGTAACCACGGACTCCGTACTCTGCACCGCCGTTACCAATAATGACCTTGCCGTCGGCGATTCTCGGAGCACCGGTAATCGTATAGCTCTGTGCCTGGTCGGTTGTATTGACTTCCCAATCGAGCTCGCCGGTTTGTGCGTCCAGAGAAATCAGGCGCCCGTCGAGCGTGGCTGAGTAGACCATTCCTTTCCATACCGCCGGCCCCCGGTTTTGCACGCCGCAGCAGGCACGCACATCCCAGATACCGGGCACTTCCGGATCGTATTGCCAAAGCAAGCGACCCGTCTTTGCATCAACGGCCTGAACCTTACTCCAGGCACTGGTCGAATAAAGCACGCCATCGACGACGATCGGTGTCGCTTCCTGACCGCGAGTGGTATCGAGATCTGTGAACCAGGCAAGCCCGAGCTCACCGACGTTTCCGACGTTTATCTGGTCAAGCGGGCTGAAACGTTGCTCCGAGTTCGTTCGACCGTGAGCAAGCCAGCTTTGCGGTTCAGAATCGGCATTCGCGACGCGCTCGGCGTCGACCCAGGCAGCGCGGGTTTCCTCTTGTATCGCCGCCGGCTCTTTGACAACGACCTCTTCCTGCCGCTGGCATCCAGCAACAAACAAAACTGATCCGACGATCAACGAAATTACTAACCTGAATCCCCGAGCATCCATACCGTCCCCTGATTATTATTCTCAACGATGCAGTGGTGCTTATTTGTTCATCTTACCCTGATCGTAGCCAATGCTCGTCGTATCGAAGCCTATGAATCTGCTGAAATGCGAAGAAACACCGCTACTTACACCCACCCGCCGACGGATAATATACGGACAATGGATCCTCGGTCTTATCCAATTCGATAAAATCGGTGTCCCAGTGCCTGAGTGTCAGGTCCCAGCGACGTTTCTCACCGGCCACGTATTCCTCCATGCGATCACCGAACAGATGCTGGATCTGCCCGGCACGATCCAGCGGCGCAGTCGCACCCGATCCTGACGCCGGAAAAAGAAATGTCGCCGCGAAAGTCCACTCCGAGCCCTGCGCGTGACCGTCAGGAACCATCAGTTTGTGTTCCAGCGTCGTGCCATGTTCGAGCGCATATTCCATTAGCGGGTAATGCCACTTCATATACAGGTCAAGCCATTCATCTTCGTAGCCGCCTTTCACGAGATAGAAAGAGATGCCAAACGATGGCATGCACTTCCCGCGCCCGTTGTTACCCTGTGCAATAGCGCTCGAGCCAATTGTCAGTGCAAGCCACGTCACCAGGACGTTTAGCATGGATTTCCGAAACATTTTTAATCCTTCAATACACGAGAACAGTCAATCCTAGAAGACTGCTGCCCTGCCGAGAATCGCGCGACCGGGCCGCGCCCCTTCGACCAACTCGCCATCCCAAACAACGAATTGGCCATTGACCAAAACATACTTGACGCCCTCCGAATAGGAGAGCTCGGATTCAAAGTCGGCAGTATCAATAATCTGTTGTTCACTAAAAATCGTTATATCGGCGTCACTGCCAATCTGGATACGCCCTTTGCGTTTCATCTGCGGTGATATCGATTCTAGGCGTTGCGCCGGCATAAGCGTCATTTTCGCAATCCCACTCATGAGTGACATTAGTTCCTGATCGCGTACGTAACGGCCCAGGAAGCGTGAGAATGTGCCTGCACTGCGCGGATGCGCACCGGGTGCATACGGCATGCCGTCAGACGCGACCATGACCCGCGGGTCGGACAGGATTGCTTTGATCCATGCAGGCTTCATCAGGTGAATGATGACGATGCCGCCTTTCGCACGGTATTCGTTGAAACTCTCCTCTGTGAGGCGTTCCCCCGTATCCTGCCACTGCACGTCACCATAGGAAATACGCATTTTGTCCTGCCAGCCGTCGTCGAAAAGAGCTGACTCGATACCCGTCGACGCCGCGGTGTAGGGATAGGCCTCTGTCGTTAAATCTGCACCACGTTCCTGTGCACCCAGAATGATGTCGAGATTCGTCTGGTAGCTCCACAGGCTCGAGCTGTTTATGTGCACGATGTGTAAGGCTGCGCCGGTCGCAACCGCATTCGAAACGACTTCCTGGACTCCGGAGACGCCCATGCCTTTAACGTGGGTATAGATGATGGTTTCGTTGTCTGCTGCAAACTCGAACAGCCGGAAAATTTCATCGTGAGAAACGCCCGGATAGTAGGCGTGCGGCATGCCAATGCCGAGCGCACCGTCCTGTAGACCTTTCTCAAGCCGCCGCCACAGAACGGGATAGCGTTCCGGATTTAGTTCCTTGTATTGACCGCCTGAGATCGCCGCAAAAAATTCAGTGACTAACGTATCTGTGACGGCGCTCTCGGTCTGCATTCGCTCGACCAATCCGTCAAGGTCAGCTTCATGTTCAGACATCGACCAGGTTCGAAGTGCACCGTGCGAAATGCTCGCCCCATAGTTGATGATGGCATCGCCCTCTCGCATAGCTCTGAACATACCAACATCAGGCACGCCGGCCTCGAGTTCCAGCGCCGTCGTTACGCCGTCCATGGCCTGGAATTCGTTGGCGCGAGCACTCTGGCCATGCGCATGCAGGTCTATGAAACCCGGAGACACTACCAGGCCAGTTGCATCAACGACCGTTTGACCATCCAGAGATTGCCGGGTGATCGCTGCGACTGCTTCGCCGCGGATGCCAACGTTTCGAACGGCATCCAGACCGGTTTCAGGGTCCATAACGCGTCCATTCGCAATAACAATGTCGTATAGATTCTGCGCACCAACCGGCGGGACCAACGAGCTGATAAAAATCAGCGAACATGCCAGTAACAGGCAACAGTGGTGGACTTTGCGTCTCATTCCGGCTCCTTATTTGGGAATTATTGTACTTAAGCCAGTAGCTGCAGAAGCTCGGACACTATTATAGGGGCTTTGCAGCTCGGAGACAGTTAAGAAAAAACCTGCAACGCCTAGCGAATGCCCAGCGCGACCTGAACTGCGTGATTTCGAATTGGCCCGCTTTTATTGAACGCGTACATTCCTGCGCCGCGCGCTTTTGCGATTGAGGCAGAGTCACTGGAGAAAAGGCGATTCAGACCATCGACGAAAGAAAGCATCAGTTGATTGGCGCCGATTCGCGCGCGCTCATACTTACGCAGCGACGGAAGATCACCGACACACTCGCCTCGATCCAGTTCAGCAAAGATTGTCTCGGCCAGTTGGGCGGCGTCGGCAAAACCAAGATTTACACCTTGCCCGGCCAGCGGATGAATTGCGTGCGCGGCGTCGCCGACCAAGGCGAGCCCCGCGGTGACATAGTGCTCTGCATGCTGGGATTCAAGTGGGAAGGCACCGCGCGGACCCGCCGGTGTCAGTCGGCCGAGCACGCCATCGGAAACATCCGTCAGGCGATTTGCCAGCTGTTCATCCGTCATTGCCAGCGCCTCGTCTGCGTTTTCAGGCGTCGTGGACCATACGCACGAAACACGACCATCCTCGAGCGGCAGCAACCCGATCGGGCCCGCATTGACGAACCGCTGCCACGCCGTGTTGCGGTGACTGAGATCGGGTCGCAGGTGAGTAACGAAAGCTTTCTGCCGGTGCTCCCAGAGCCTGACCGGAATTTCGGCACAGGACCGGACGAAAGACTTCGCACCGTCGGCCCCTATCAACAAATCCGGTTTCAACTTGCGCGCGGTTTCCAGTTCGACGTCGTAGCGATCACCGCTGCGCCTGATGCTGTCGATCTTCGTTTCAAAGTAGATCGTGGCACTGGTTGTCTCGAGTTGCTGTAATAACGCGGCCTGAATCGCCAGGTTCTCAACAATAAAGCCGAGCTCCGGCAACGCAAATTCGGCGGCGTCGAATGAAAGGGTCTCCGGGCCGTCAGCATGACCGGCAACATCCCACACCTTCATCTCGGTGTAGGGGCAAACACGCATCTTTGTGATGTCGTTCCAGGCGCCAATGGATGAGAGTAGTTTCGAAGAGCCCGGCGCTATCGCTGAAACGCGCAGAGAGACATCATTTTCAATTGAAAACGCAGGCCTCTCGCCCGCGTCCACCACCGTCACCGACAGTCGCGCATCCCGTGCCAGCAGATTGGCAGCTGCAAGACCCACCATGCCAGCACCAACGATCAGTACTTCCGCGGCATTCTTCACTCCAGTGGGACTCCGCGCGACAGGCGTGGCAGACGACCTGCCAACCCCATGGTATGCCTGGCAAACATCCGGCGAACGCCGGGAATCAGATCGAAGCCCAGCATTCCCATGTTTCTCAGGACTCGAGCCGGTTTACGCGAGTCACCAAACAGTCGCACGATGCCGTCTGTGAATCGCACCAGTTTTTTCTGATCGGGTGCGCGCCATTCCGCGTAATTTTCGAGAATGTCCGGACGTCCGCAATCGAATTCATTCGCGAATTGCTGCCGTGCATCAGCAATGCAATCGCACAATGCGGCAACATCGCGCAGGCCGAGGTTGAATCCTTGCGCAGCAACAGGATGCAGTCCATGTGCGGCATTGCCGACGACAACACTGCGCCTGGCGACAAGGTTGTTGGCTTTGCTGAGTGCGAGCGGATATGCGGCCCGCTTGCCGATTCTCGAGAACTTTCCGAGACGCTGCCCGAAGCCGTCCTGGAGGCGGTCGGTGAATTCCTGGTCGTCAAGTCCCATGAGTTCGCTCGCTGTTTCCGGCGACTGAATCCAGACGAACGCGACCCGCTCGTCCGATATCGGCAGCATGGCGACCGGTCCATCCTCGGTGAAGCGCTCGAAAGCACGGTTACCATGGGCTTTTTCCGGCAACAGGTTGCCGATTACGGCCCACTGCTGATACTCGGTCCTCGTTGCGCCAATGCCGACCATATCGCGTACGGCGGAATTGGCGCCATCGGCGGCGACCAGCAGCCGGCAACCCAACTGCTGCGAATGTCTCCCCTCCTGAATTGTGACCGTAGCTTCTGTTTCGCTGGTCGTCACCGCGGTAATTTCTCCCGGGCATATAACGTCGACGTTCTCTACGGATGTCAGCGCATTCTGTAAGACGCCGCCCAGAACCCTGTTTATAACAACGTATCCCAGGGCCTCGACCTGCTGCTCTTCTGCATCGATGTGGGCAAATCCGAATCGGCCCTTATCTGACACATGAATACTTTTGATCGGCGTCGAGGCTGCGACGATATCGGGCCAGAGGCCGATCGCTTCAAACATCCGCTGGCTGCTGCGCGATAATGCAGTGGATCTGTCGTCGAAGCTGGGTTGCTGAACAGCACCGCGCGGGACGGCTTCCACCACGGCAACCTTGAGATCCAGCGGCGCCAATGCCAAGCCCAGGCTGGTCCCAACCATGCCACCACCGGCGATGATAATGTCGTAATCTGTTCGCGTAATGTCGTCCGGCATAACGTTATGACGTCATCAGTGTTTCGATCTCGTCTGCCTCTTTCGCGAGTCCCTTGCTCAGTACGTCCGGTCCGTTATTAGTAACCGCAACGTCATCTTCGATCCGCACGCCAATATTGCGCCATTTGCGCGGGATGTGGCTGCCGTTGGTAATGTAGACGCCAGGCTCGACCGTCGTCACCATCCCTGGCTCGAGAAAACGCCACTCGTCGCCAACCTTGTAGTCACCGACATCATGAACGTCCATGCCAATCCAGTGGCCTGTGCGATGCATAAAGAATTCCTGGTAGGCCTTGTCCTTTATCAGCTTGGGCACAGTGCCATCGAGCAGCCCAAGCTTTTTCAGACCCTTGGTGATGATACGCACGGCCGCATCATGCGGATCGTTCCAGTGATTGCCTTTTACGGTTTTTTCAATCGCCGCAAGCTGCGCCTGCAGCACGATTTCATACACTGCCCTTTGCTCGGGCGTAAAGCGACCGTTGACGGGCATCGTGCGCGTTATGTCCGAGGCATAGTAGTCGCATTCACAGCCGGCATCGATCAGCAGCAACTCACCGTCTTTAAGCTCCGCATTGTTGTCGACATAGTGCAAGGTGCAGGCGTTGATTCCGCCGCCGACGATAGGTGCATAGGATATGGTCGCGTCATGCCGGCGAAACTCGTGGATATATTCTGCCTCGATTTCATACTCGAACAGGCCAGGCCTGACGGTAGCCATAGCGCGAGTGTGCGCCTTGACGGCGATCTTCGCTGCCTTACGCATTGCGGAAATTTCCGCTCTGCTCTTATATAAGCGCATGTCATGCAGAACGTGGTCGAGAGCAATAAATTCGTGTGGCGTATGAATTCCCGATGACTCGCGATGCCGCAATGCCTTCACCCACTCCGTAATCCGATGATCGAAGTCGGCGTAGGCACCCATGGTGTAGTAAACACGATTTCGCGTCTCGAGAAGACCGGGCAAAATATCGTCGATGTCGTCTATCGGAAATGCATCGTCCGCAGCGAAGTCTTCCAGGGCGCCATCAGGGCCCGCTCGGGAACCATCCCACTGCTCGCGCAGCGGGTCTTTTTCGCGACAAAAAATAACGTACTCGCCGTTCGCCCGGCCCGGCGCCAGTACGGCCACAGAATCCGGCTCAGCGAATCCGGTCAGATAATAAAAATCACTATCCTGACGATAGCGATACTCGACATCGCGACTGCGTGTTCTGACTGGCGCGCTAGGCAGGATTGCGATGCCATCCTCGCCGACCATGCGCATTAGCGTTCTGCGGCGCTTGGAAAATTCTTCGATCTTCATTCAATTCAGATCCGCTGGGCACTCAATGGAGCGTTTCAGATTCGGCGGACAGCGCTTCTTCTTCTGGCTCACGAAATTCGGCAAGCTCCTCATAGGTCAGTTGAGTCGCCACACGCAAGTATTCGACCAATTCGGCGAAGGCCTCTTCGTCACTTTCATCATCATCGCCTTCTGCTGCAACACGTGTGATCTGCAACATATCCTTAATGATGTCTGCCAGCGGGTCGGCGGCTAACCGCTCCTTGAGCGCATCACTGTGCTTCTCCGATACCAAGCCGTGCAAAAAACCCTCACACCAGAGGCCCATCGCGGCGGTGCGCTGGGCAATCGGATCCTCATCGTCGGGAAGCAACAACGCCAGCTCGGACTGTCGCTCAACCAGCTGGCGCCAGGTAACCGCGCACAGGCTGTCGAGCATCGCCTCGCAGTCGACTCGCAGAGCGTGCTGCGGATCTGATTCTTCGAGTACCTGGGCGAACCAGCGCGTAGCACCCGCAGATCCATTGACGGACAATCGCCCGCACAGCAAGCCGTGCGCCTGCCCGGCATGCCAACTTGAACCACAGCTTCGCAGCAGCTCGTTCAACTCATAATGATCAATTGCCTGATCCATCGATTCTCGTTATCCAGAGTGGCCCGATTCGGGTCGGAATGATCCCACGTAATTCGTTGTCTGACCACGTAATCCGGCTCTTTCGGCGCTGCTGCGATTGATTCTGCAACGTCGCGGTTCTATATTGCACCCATGGCCGACGAAACAAACGCAAAATTTGAGCACGAACTGAAGCGACTGGAGAAGCGCGTCGACGCGCTGGTCCAGGTCTGTGACCAGCTGCAGGACGAAAACCAGTCACTGAAACAACGCCAGGATACGCTCACTGCGGAACGCGCGACGCTCCTGCAAAAGAACGAGCAGGTCCGGGCGCGCGTAGAAGCAATGATCGGACGCCTGAAAGCGATGGAACAGGGAGGATAACTCCGGAATCAGCAATGATCCGAGGCAGTGTCCGCAATCTCAATCAATCTTCTACCTTGAAGTATTACTACTTATAACTGCATGCCACCCGTGACACAGGTGGCCGTTGCAATGGAGCAATTCAATGACCGACATGTATGCCCACGTCAGTGTTCGAATCCTCGAAAAGGAATACCAGATCTCGTGCCCCGCCAACGAGCGCACGGAACTTCTCGATTCTGCTGAAATGCTTAATGCAAAAATGCGTGAGATTCGGGATAGCGGAAAAGTGGTAGGCCTCGATCGAATTGCCGTATTGGCGGCCTTGAACATGGCCAACGAATTGCTTAAATCGAAAGCGAATGACGAAGCGCTTGAAACGAATATCGGGCCACGCCTGAAAATGTTGTCAGACAGAGTCGACGGAGTCCTTGGCGGCAGCCAGCAGCTCGACCTCGGCTAATTCTCCGGGCGGGACACTCAGATACGCATGCGGTAAACTTGGGCCTGGCGTCTCCTGCGGTGTTCGATACTGACCTGGAAACCTTTCGACCCTAAATCTTTACCTCGGGGTCATGCACTGTCGGTAGCATGTGTGCAAGACCACTTCGGTGGAAAGCCTTTTGTTACCACGGCCGACCCCACCTGTTGCTCTGGTTCGAGAGCGACGGACGGTAACGGCACAGGCGGGAGGCGTCTTTCTCTCTGCGGCGTGTTCTCTTTTCTCTGATGCCGGCAAGATCTTTGCAAATTGGCTGATATCCACGTGCCCCAAAAATCACAGCAGCAACTCAGAAGCGATGGCAAAGAGAATCGCGAGCTGATGTCTTCGAGTGCTCGCGCCGCCGCATCACAAAAAATATCTGAAATCGTCTGCAATTCGCCATGGTTTCGCAGCAGCGAAACCATAGCGTGCTACCTTCCATTTGCAGGCGAAGTAGACACGTGGCGAACGATAGATCGCGCACTGCGCATGAAAAAACGTGTTTTTGCTCCCATAATCGAAAAAAATTTTTGTATGCGCTTTCGTGAAATAACGGCTGCAACGGTGCTGCAAACGAATAATCTTGGTCTGACTGAGCCTGAAAACGGAATTTTTGCACATCCTCGCACGCTCGATGTTGTAATCACTCCAGTCGTTGCTTTTGATTCTCGATACAACCGCGTTGGAATGGGTGGCGGCTATTTCGACCGTACCTTTGCGTTTTTGCGCCACAGGAAAACGTACTTTCATCCGAAGCTTATAGGCGTTGCATTTGACTGTCAGAAAGTACGCGAAATTCCCGCAAACCCTTGGGACATACGGCTTTTCAGCGTTATCACGGAATCATCCTGAGTACTTCCCACCGCCATTTTTGGGAACAAATTTTCGCTATCGATAAGCTTTTTCACCGCTCTGAACACCGCACAACTCTCGCCGTCGGTAACGCGCTTGCAGGAAAACGCCAGCCAGTTTTGGACACCGTATTTTTGATTCCAGCGGCTGATCAAAATGTAAATACGACCGAAATTCTTTCATTCGCGAATAGTCAATGACATGTGTCGCAATTTTGCGCCACTTTGCGATGTGTTTCGTAGTGTTAACGGTGTCACGTTCCTTGCTGGATTTTTCGTTTTCGTTGTATATACTCAGCCCCGGGTACCCGACACGGAGAAAATTTATGGCTACCAAGAAGAAGTCACGCAAAAAAGCTTCGAAGCGAAAAGTCGCGAAGAAGCGGAAAGTAACGAGGAAGAAAGCAGCTCCTAAACGGAAGGCTGCTAAGCGTAAGGCGAAGAAGAAAACTGCTAAGCGCAAGACGAAAAAGAAGGCTACGAGGCGTAAAGCTAAGAAAAAAGTAGCGAAACGAAAAACGAAACGGAAAACCAAGAAGAAGGCCAAGAGAAAGACTAAAAAGAAAGTAGCAAAACGCAAGACCAAGAAAAAGGCTAAGCGCAAGGCGAAGAAGAAAACCGCCAAGCGCAAGACTAAGAAAAAGGCTAAACGCAAGACCAAGAAGAAAGCCAAGAAAAAAGCTAAGCGCAAAGCGAAGAGGAAAACCGCTAAGCGCAAGACTAAGAAGAAAGCGAGCAAACGTAAGGCTAAGAGGAAACCGGCCAAGCGTAAGGCGAAGCGGAAAGCGTCTCGTCGTCGCAGATAGTCTATGCTTTTGGCAGGAAGAAGTTGGCCTTCTTCCAAGACAAGGAACATGCCCGCAGATGCGGGCATGTTTCGTTTTGGGATCCTGCCGATCAAAAGAGATGAAGACTATAAGGCGGGCGGCTGCCCCTAAGTTTATGCAATTCTGCTAAGCTCCCGCCTTAATCAGAGCTGCAAATGAATTGATTTAATGGATCAAAGCCAAAAGAAGTTAATCGCCGCAAAAGCGGCCCTCGACTACATCCATGATGATTGCGTGCTAGGCGTAGGCACGGGGTCAACGGTCAACGAACTCATTGATTTGCTGCCTTCCGTCAAGGAGAAAATTCAGGCCGTTGTATCCAGCTCCCTGGCAACAACCACGCGCCTCGAATCACTGGGCTTCGAAGTATCAATGTTGAATAGCGTTGGCGACGTCGACGTGTATATCGATGGAGCAGATGAGGCAAACAAGCATTTCCACCTGGTCAAGGGTGGTGGTGGCGCGCTAACCCGGGAAAAAATACTGGCTGGCGCGGCGCGAAAATTTGTCTGCATCATTGACGACTCAAAGCAGGTTGGCATGCTGGGCAAATTCCCGTTACCGATAGAGGTTGTGCCAATGGCGCAGTCATTCGTCGCAAGAAAGATGGTCAAGATGCGTGGCCAGCCGATCTGGCGAGAAAACTTTGTCACCGATAACAGCAACCACATACTGGATATTCACAATCTGCAGATCACGAATCCCGTGGAAATGGAAACGCGCATTAACCAGATTCCAGGCGTAGTGACAGTTGGCCTGTTTGCGCATCGTCCGGCGGATGTATTGCTGGTGGCAAGCGACACCGGCGTGCGGGTTATGGGGAATTAGTACGCGTTTTTGCTGCGGGCTTACTCTTCAGCCAAAAAGGAACCCGGGGTTCTCAGTCAGCTCTCCTCGGCAAAAAATTAGCCCGCTGAAGCGGGCTTAATTATTTGGCTGGGGGAGAGGGATTCGAACCCCCGTTGGCGGAGTCAGAGTCCGCAGTCCTACCACTAGACGATCCCCCATTTGGCATCGATCATAAATCAATTTGTTAGCTGAAGCGTCGGGATTGACTCGGGCCGCACGGCCCTCGCCCTACGGGCGGCTTCGCCGTCCAAAATTGCTGACGCAATTTTGTCGAACCCCCGATTCTCCCGCAAGTCTTGTTAGGACACTTATGGTCGGTGAGAATCGATCTTTAGCGCCCCATTCCAGCGGGCAATACCACTCGATTTACGGTCGCCTCAACAATTTCGGCAAGTCACCCTAATTGAGTAGGTATCCAGTAAAACCGGATGAAGAACCCTCTAGCGCTTGGAGTACTGC
>JBPCYD010000193.1:0-4097 GCA_051007895.1 Woeseiaceae bacterium | reverse complement strand
TGCGCAACACCGAGCAGGCCGCACTCCTGGTGTCTGACGCATCCGGCATGATTGCTGTCGAGGCGCAGCTGGTCTCGACAGATCCGAAGATGGCCCAGGCGATTGGCGGCATCATCAACGGCCTGATTGGCCTGCAGGCGTTCAACTCGGAGCTTGGCCCGGAAATCCAGGGGCTGATCCGCAACACCAGGGTTGAGGTGAATGACAAGATGTTATCGATCAATACCGTTATCGATCCGGACCTGGTGGTTTCGGTCCTGGACCATTGAGGCGGGCGTGGACTGATTTGCCGTCCTGGTAGCAACACGTGTTAACCGATGAACAGCTTGTGGAGGCGTCACTCAATGGCAAAGCCAGCGCGTTTGACGAGCTCGTTGACAGGTACCAGGAGCGGCTGTTGCGTTTCCTCCTGACGCGGTCGGCGAGCTACGCAGATGCCGAAGATGCGATACAGGACACTTTCATAAATGCGTATCGCTACCTGGCGAGCTTCGACCCGCGCTGGCGATTCAGTACCTGGATATATCGCATTGCGCTGCGCAACCTCGCCGGGCAAAAGCGACCCGAATGGTCAGAGTCTACTGAGTCGCTTATCGGCCCGGACGATCCGCTGCAGAATTGCATCGACGCTTCGGAACGGGACAACGTCTGGGTCACTGCGCGCCGACTCCTGTCCGACGAGGCCTATGCGGCGATGTGGTTGCGCTATGTGGAAGACTTGTCTGTCAAAGACATATCGCGAGCACTCGAGAAAACCCAGTCGTGGACGAAAGTAACATTACTCAGAGGCAGGCGTCGCTTAAGTACAGAGCTGGCCGGAGATCCGTTACCAGCAGCACAGAGAGAAAGCTATGGATGAATTTGAGAAACGATTGAAACAGGATGCGGATGCCGTGGAGGCCAGCGTGTCGCCACAGTTACGAGCCCGGATAGATGCGTCGCTGCGAAGCACTGAACGAGCCCGGCCGACCGGCCCGGAAACTCGACCCGCCTCGAGGCTGTGGTGGGCGAGCAGCCTGACCGGGCTTACGGCGACCATTGCCTTCATTGCGGTATTGAATATGAACAGATCGGAGCCGCCCCCCGCTGTAGTGCCTGTCGCGGACATGCCCACGGTGCCCGACACCGCGCGGGATTTTCCGCTGATTCCACCCGAACTCGACATTCAGTCGGCCGAATTTGCGGGTCCACTGGAAGAAGAATTGCTCAGGCTACGAGCCGATATAGAAAAGGCTCGTAACAGCGTTCGGGAAGACATCGATTTCACATTCTGAACTGCCGCGCTGGTTACCCGGTCGGAATCATTCCCATTTGCGTTCGTGAATATTGGAGTGTTCGCGAAAACTCTTTGATTTTCGTCGGTTTATCGCATTCGCGTGAAACGCCGTTGTTACAGTCTTGGTATGGAAATCGGCCCCCGAATCCACTATCCTGCGGTCTGGTTCGTTGGGTGGAGGTGACCCGACACGAGCCAATATAAGTTCGCTAAGCTAACAAGGCGACATCGCAAACAAAATGTTGCGGGAATGCCGCGGGGGATTCACCTTTAGTAATTCATCAAGAAAACACGCGTGCTGGTCTACCCAGGATCGTCGGTTTGCTCGCAACCGCATTACTCATTCGCAGAATAATGAAATAAGGATGCAATAGGTATGCCTATGGCAGTTGTACTTATCCTCTTAGTTGTTGGTACTTTGCTCTTCCACTTTTTGAGCCCCTGGACGTTTACGCCGTTAGCGTCAACGTGGGTTCAGATTGATGAAACGATCAATATCACTTTCTGGGTCACCGGTTTCGTTTTCGTTGCCGTCAATCTGTTTATGGCGTACGCCGTAATTAAATACCGAGCGAAAAAAGGTGCTCGGGCAACCTATGATCCGGAAAACAAAAAACTGGAAACCTGGCTAACCATTCTGACTACGGTCGGGGTTGCGGCCATGTTGACGCCCGGCCTCTTCGTATGGGGAGATTTCGTAACGGTTCCCGAGGATGCGCACGAAATCGAGGCCATCGGCCAGCAGTGGCACTGGACCTATCGTTTGCCGGGCGACGATGGCCAATTTGGCAACGTCGATCCCACGCACATGACGCACGAGAATCCGTTTGGCATGGATCCGGCCGACCCGCTCGGTCGCGATGACGTATTGGTTTACAACCCCGAGGTGCATATACCGGTTAACGTGCCGGTCAAAGTCAATTTGCGATCAAAAGATGTTCTGCACGATTTCGCGGTAGCCCAGTTCCGCGTAAAGATGGACCTCGTGCCAGGCATGGAAACTTATCTCTGGTTCGAGCCGACTACGGTGGGCAGCTATGAAGTGCTGTGTGAAGAACTTTGCGGCATCGCGCACCACACGATGCGCGGAGCAGTCGTGGTTGATGAACAGGCAGATTTCGATGCGTGGCTGGACGCGCAGCCCACTTTCGCCGAAACGCAACAGAGCACTGCCGGCAATGCTGCCGTGGGCGCTGCACAATATGCGGTCTGCGCTGCCTGTCATGGTCAGCAGGGTGAAGGATTGCAGGCGCTAAATGCGCCGAAAATTGCCGGCCAGGAGCCCTGGTATCTGCGTAGACAGCTGGAGAACTACAAAGCAGGCCTGCGTGGTGCTCATGAAGATGATGTTTACGGCAAACAGATGGCGCCCATGGCGTCGACTCTGGTCAATGATGCCGCGATTGACAACGTGATTGCACACATCGGGACGTTTCCCGACAACCCGGCACCAGCAACGATCGATGGTGACATCAGGAACGGGCAGCGTATATACAACGTTTGCGCCTACTGTCACGGCAAGGATGCGGAAGGCATCCAGGCCATCAACGCACCGCGCATGGCAGGCATGACGGACTGGTACCTGGCGAGCCAGCTGCGAAATTTCAATGCCGGCATTCGCGGCGAGCATCCGCAGGATTTTTACGGCAAGCAAATGGGCTTCATGGGCAAAACGTTGCATACCGAAAAAGCCGTAAGCGATGTGATCGCCTACATCAACACGCTCTAGACCGGCCTGAATAACGAGATTTTAATGATGAAATTGAACTACAAGTTAGTACTAAGGGGATCTTGATGGCATACGTATCAATCGCCGATCGTGACCACGAAATCGAGCACCACGATCCGGATACATTTGTAACGAAATACATCTGGAGTCAGGACCACAAGGTGATTGCCATTCAGTATGGCGGCCTCGCGATTCTGATCGGACTGGTCGGCATGATCCTGTCGAGTATGTTCCGCTTGCAGCTCGGCTTCCCCGATACCTTCGAATTCATCAATCCGGAGAATTATTACCAGTTTGTCACCCTGCACGGCATGATCATGGTGATTTATCTGCTTACGGCATTGTTCCTGGGCGGCTTCGGTAACTATCTGATCCCGCTCCAGCTTGGTTCAAGGGATATGGTGTTCCCGTTCATGAACATGCTCAGTGTCTGGGTATACGCGTTGTCTGTCCTCATCCTGATTGCAAGCTTCTTTGTGCCGGGCGGCGCTACCGGCGCCGGGTGGACGCTTTATCCACCGCAGGCAATATCACCGGGCACGCCCGGCGTGGATTTGGGCATTATTCTGATGTTGTTATCGCTGGCAGTGTTTATTGTTGCCTTCACGATGGGTGGCCTGAACTACGTCACTACTGTGCTGCAGGCGCGCTGCCGCGGCATGACCCTGATGCGCATGCCGCTTTCGATCTGGGGAATCTTCATGGCAACGATTCTCGGTCTGCTGGCGTTCCCGGCGTTGCTGGTCAGCGCCATAATGATGCTGCTGGACAAGGTGATTGGCACAAGTTTCTTCATGCCGGCGATGATCGCCGCGGGCGAAGTCACGGATTACGGTGGCGGAAGCCCCGTGCTGTTTCAGCATCTGTTCTGGTTCTTCGGACATCCCGAGGTCTATATCGTTGCATTACCCGCTTTCGGGATTGTCTCTGACCTGCTGTCAGTTCACGCACGCAAGAATATCTTTGGCTATCGCATGATGGTCTGGGCGATTCTCGCGATTGGCGGCCTGAGTTTCATCGTTTGGGCACACCATATGTACGTCAGCGGCATGAATCCTTATTTCGGTTTCTTCTTTGCCACGACAACCCTGA
>JBPCYD010000192.1:0-4411 GCA_051007895.1 Woeseiaceae bacterium | reverse complement strand
TAAATGGTGGAATTCCTCGTTTTAGACGCTCGCCCGGCACATTGGTGCCTGTGGCAGGCTACTTTTCGTAGATCGCCGGCGCGCTGTCCGCAAATCGGTAATCAGCGGCGTTTCGGGTGCGGCGCGGGTTTGATCCACGGAAGGATTACCCGGGATTCGAAATCTTCGGTCTACGCCAGGGAAGGGGCCCCGACCCACCGGTCGGGGCCATTTACCTGCACTGAAGCCCTGTGGATAACCACCAAACGGATAGAATGGTTAAAAATACTTAAATCTGTTCCACTAACTGAAAAATTGCCATTAAGTAGAAAAGTTTGTCCAAAATTCCCTGAAAAATTGTTCTAAGTGGTAATTACTGTCCAACAAAAACGGGTATGCAGATCTCGATCAGGCATCTACACTGTCCGCAGCACGACTCCGACAATTTATCAGGAACTCGGGATAAGCATGAAAAGACGGCAATTTGTGACGGGCATGGCCGCGGCGGCAGGCGTGACGGCGTGTGCGCAGGATAAGGAAGCCGGTAACGCCGGCGAAGCATCCGGATCGCAGGAGACTTTCGCATGGAACCTGGTTACGAGCTGGCCACCGGGATTGCCGGGGCTGGGCGTTGGCGTCCAGAACCTGGCAGACCGAATTGGCAAGGCCAGCAACGGACGACTGCAAATCAAGGTCTATGCAGGCGGCGAACTGGTGCCAGCACTGGAAGTCCTGGATGCCGTCAGTCGTGGCACCGTCCAGATGGGACACGATTCGGCCTATTACCATCGTGGCAAGGTACCCGCGGCGCAGTACTTCACCACCGTACCATTCGGGCAAACCGTTCATGAAATCAATGCCTGGCTGTACTACGGAGGTGGGCTCGAGTTGTGGCGCGAACTCTACGAGCCGTTCAACGTCATTCCGTTTGTCGCCGGCAATACCGGCGTGCAAATGGCCGGTTGGTTCAATAAGGAGATTAACTCTGTCGAGGACCTTAAGGGGCTGAAGATGCGAATCCCGGGTGTTGGCGGTGAGGTTATGCAGCGCGCGGGCGCTACACAGATTACTGTTCCGGCCTCGGAAATATTTACGGCACTGCAGACTGGTGCAATCGACGCCGCAGAATGGGTCGGTCCGTACAACGATATCGCTCTGGGGCTACATAAAGCCGCTCGATACTACTACTACCCTGGCTGGCATGAACCCGGCCCGATGCTGCAGTTGACGATCAACATCGATGCATGGAATTCATTACCGGAGGACCTGCAGGAAATCGTCGCGTCAGTTTGCCAGGCAATTAACCTGGACATGATGGCGGACTACACGGCCGGAAACGCGGCTGCCCTGGAAGAGCTAAAGAAGGATCCGAATGTCGAGCTGCGACGCTTACCTGATGACGTGCTGCGACTGCTACGACAGTATAGTCGCGAAGCCATCGAAGCTATGTCGGCCAGTGACGAATTCGCGGCGCGCATCCAGGCATCGTTTGACAACTTTCAACGCATGGCCATTCCCAGTCACGAAATTACGGAACTCGCCTACCTGAATGGCCGATCCCTGTAATGGAACGTTCAAGATTGCTTAGTTGTACAGTCGATTTGGCAGCCAGGTAACGATGTCCGGAAAAACGGCAAGAATGATCAGTGCAAGAATCTGTATGCCGACAAACGGAATAACACCACGATAAATCTGGCCGGTAGTGACCTCGGCAGGCGCCACACCGCGCAGGTAAAAAAGCGCGAAGCCGAACGGAGGTGTCAGAAACGACGTTTGCAAATTAATGGCGATCATTATTCCCAACCAGACCGGATCAAGGCCCATCGATAACAGGACGGGACCAACGATTGGCACTACCACGAACGTAATCTCGATGAAGTCGAGTACGAAACCCAGTAGAAACATCACCAGCATGACGACGAGTAATGCGCTGAATACGCCACCGGGCAGCGCCTCCAGAACAGCGCGTACGCCGTCATCTCCGCCGTAGCCGCGAAAGACGAGCGAAAAAACCGAGGCGCCAATCAGTATCATGAATACCATGCTGCTGATACGCAGCGTGCCGCGCATGATCTCCTGCAGTCGATCCAGCGACAGGCCGCCACGCTGCAGTGCAATCAGTAAGGCGCCCATCGCGCCAACTCCCGCTGCTTCCGTCGGCGTCGCCAGCCCGCCGAGAATCGAACCGAGGACGCCGAAAATCAGGATTAGCGGCGGGGCCAACGCGCTTAATAGCCTGCCGAACGACACCGAATCGCCATCCGCAACGTGAGCGGGCATCGCCGACGGCCGCAGAATGGCGGTCAATAGCAGGTACGCGACGTAAAGTGCTACCAGGACCAGGCCCGGAAGTAATGCGCCGGCGAACAGATCGCCAACGGATACGGTTTTCGGCGAAAAAATTCCCTGCGAAAGTTGCGCTTGCTGGTAGGCAGACGACATGACATCGCCAAGCATTACGAGAATGATGGAGGGCGGAATAATCTGGCCCAGCGTTCCCGACGCACAAATTGTGCCGGTGGCAATTTCAGGCGCGTAACCGCGCTTCAACATCGTGGGCAGCGACAACAGTCCCATTGTGACAACGGTCGCACCGACAATGCCCGTGCTTGCAGCCAGCAACATGCCGACCAGCGTCACTGATATGCCTAGGCCACCGCGCAATGCGCCAAACAATGAACTGAGCGTTTCCAACAGGTCTTCTGCGATACGGGCGCGCTCTAGCGTTATCCCCATAAATACAAACAGTGGTACGGCGACGAGTGTCTCGTTGGTCATTATGCCAAAAAGCCTGCTTGGCAGACCCGTCAGAAACGCCGCTTCGAAGCCCCCACCCACAACCCCGGCCAAAGCAAAAATAAGCGCGGTGCCGCCAAGAGAAAAAGCAACCGGAAAACCCGCGAGCAAGAGAAGCACGACAGAGACAAACAACAGGAATGCCATCCACTCCATCCTCAGCGAACCTTTAGTTCCCGAATCGAAAGAACTGACAAAGACAGTCCCTGTAGAGCAACCAGCACTGGCATGGCGAGCAGCATTGACTTAAGCAGTGGCAGCAGCGGATACGGGAGACCCCCTGCATTGCGCGACACCTCGTTAATGCTCCACGATGCAGTCACGTACGGCAGCGATTCATAGGCGAAGAAACAGCAGAGCGGCAAAACGAAAACAATCACTCCGGCCAGGTCGACGACGGCCTGTTTTCTCCGCGACATATCGCGATAAAAGATATCGACGCGCACGTGCTCGTCGCGCTGCATCGTATAAGCAGCCCCCAGCATGAACACGGTGGCGTGCATCCAGGTCAGCGACTCCTGTAGCCAGATGAAGCCACTGTCGAAAACGTATCGAATAACAACAATTACAAAACTGACGACAACCATGGCAAGCGTGAGCCAGGCTGCGGCGCGGCCGATTGCAATATTGAAACCGTCAATGACGGTGTACCGCCCGGATTGCCCGGCGGACATCAATGACGCCAGAAGGTTGGTGTGACCAATACCAGCAGAGTGAATATCTCAAGTCTGCCCAGCAACATACCGGCAATTGCAATCCATTTACCGACATCGCTGACGGTCATGAAACTGGCCGCTACATCCCCAAGACCCGGACCCAGGTTGTTCAGCGTTGCGGCCACCGCAGAGAAGGCTGTCACCTGGTCCAGTCCGGTTGCCATCATGGCCAGAAGCATGACACCGAACACGACGATGTAGACTGAAAAGAAGCCCCAGACAGCGTCAACAACTCTGAAACTAACCGCGTTGTTGCCAAGCTTGACCGGTATTTCAGCGTTAGGATGAACCAGGCGAACGATTTCCCGCGCCCCCTGTTTGGCGATCAGGAGCCAGCGAATCACCTTGATGCCGCCAGCGGTCGAGCCGCCGCAGCCGCCAATAAAACTCGCGAAAATAAGCAACACCGGTAACGCGCCGGGCCAGGCGGCATAGTTTGCGGTCGTAAACCCGGTTGTCGTCGCAATCGAAACTGACTGAAACAGCCCGTTAAGGACCGAATCGTACGCGTCGCCGTAGGTGCCGAGTACGAACAAACTGACAATGACGATGGAAGACAATACCAGCAATATAAAAAAATAGGCGCGGAATTCGGAATCCTGCAAATAGTGTTTGATCGAGACGTTTCGCCAGGCAAAAAAATGCAACGAGAAATTTACGCCGGCGAGCAACATAAAGACAATAGCAACGATATCGATCGCCGCACTGTCAAAATACCCGACTGAAAGATCATGGGTCGAAAAGCCGCCAATCGCTACAGTGGAAAAGGCGTGACACAGTGCGTCAAACCAGTTCATACCGGCAACCAGGTAGCCGCCCATGCAGATTACGGTGAACCAGAAGTAGACAAACCAAAGCGCTTTCGCTGTCTCGGTTATTCTTGGCGTCAGCTTGGTATCCTTAACCGGGCCTGGCGTTTC
>JBPCYD010000191.1:0-3389 GCA_051007895.1 Woeseiaceae bacterium | reverse complement strand
TTTCCTTGGCCAGATCGGTTTCCAGGATCTGGCGTCTTTCCCGGAGCTCACGGATCTCCCGGTTTACCTGATCGAGATCGCGTTCTGCCCGGTCCAGCATTTGCGCATTCACGTTCGCCGATACCGGTAGTGCACCAGCATTTAACTCCTTGAAATCCGCAACTCTTGCTTCTGCTTCTCTGATTTTCAGTAACAGCCGCTCAGAGTCTCGACGGAAAAAGTCGAGCGTTTCCTCGACCGACTGATTGCGACTCCTGCGATTCTCTTCAAGAAACTGGTCAGCCAGTCTTTCTGCAACCTTTACGGCCTGCGCCGGCGACTCACCATAGTAGGACAGATCAAAGGCGATGGTTTCGCCCTGATCCTTGACAGCGAGTTCTTCCCTGGCCTGAATGGTCACTATCTCTACATCGCGGCGAAACTGGCCAGTTGCAGCACCAATGGACTTGTCGGCGACAAGCTCCTGGTAGAGTCCAAATTCCTCTATCCATTCTTCGATGTTTGCCGCCACGAGAACCTGGTCCCGAATACGGTCAATGCGCAGATCCGTATCATAAGTGGCAACAGTTGTCCGAACCAGGTTCTCCGGAATCTCCGGCCTCTCAATCGCAATTGTCGCCGTCGACCGGTACTGATCCTGAAGTAGAAGCGTTCCAAACACCGTCGCGGCCGCAACCGCGGCGAACACAATTAACATGCTCGATCGTCGCCGGCGAAGCAACGCGAAATAATTCCCTAATCCTGCTTGTTCTACAGCCACGATATTCCCTTCGTTTTAATTCATCTTCCGTTAGCTTGTGCCAAATTTTATGGCACCAAAACTACGTCTCCGACTTCTAACAGAATGTTCTGAGACAGGTTCTGTCCTTTCACAATATCGTTATAGCGAAACTCTCTGATCGTTTGTAGTCCGTTTCGTCGTCGGATAATTTTTATGTTGTTCAGTTGAGCAAATGGAGTGGTTCCGCCGGCGATACTCAATGCCTGCATCACGTCTACCTGGGGATTCATCACGATCTCCCCCGGATTGTTAACCTGTCCGATTACAAATATTTTGTTGCCTCTAATCTCCGCAACCGTAACCGTGACAACGAGATCCGGAATGTAGGTCGACAGTCTTCTTTCAAGTTCTCCGCGCACGTCCGCCACGGTACGACCGACGGCAATCACGTCCCCGCTTAAGGGAAAGGAGAAAGCGCCGTCAGGACGGACTAACACCTCGCGCTGCAGGTCAAGCTCTTTCCAGACAGACACCTCCAGCAGATCCCCTGGATTGATCAGGTATTGCACACGATCCTGACCTTCGTCTTGCCCAACGGCAGGGCAGGCGAATGCCGTACTCACCAATACTACGAGAGTTATTGATCGTACATTGTCTGAGATTCGCGTCCACATCGTGCGTCGCACCCGGTTCCCGGAACTGGGTCGCATTCCCTTGGTGCTAATCTTTAGAAAGTCGTTATTGTTCAAGTCACAACCCTTCGTTTTTACAAGGAAAAATAAATCCAATTCTAACAATAACACCAAAAGCCAAAAATAATAACGCGACCGGGCGATTTCAGGTTGCCAGGGTGGCCGAGATCCACAGTGAATCAATCACCGTTCAGGCAACGGCATCCCATTGTAATTGACATAATCGGTTGGTCCGAATTCCGCTTTTTTCGTTTTTTTTCGTATTTGCTATCTAACTGCCTGTGCTTATTCTTCTTGTCAGCGCGGCTTCGTCCGCTAGCTGGCTCAGCGCCGCGTCCTACGTTTTGTTTGCTTCGGAGCGCGGTTACTATTCTAATTATTGCTATTCAAGATGATTTACCAGGAGGGCAACTGGCCGCTTGCGGTGATGATTGACATGACCTTTCCTTGCGGCAAAATGAGGACTCCATTCACAATTTCTTGCTATATTCGCTAATCTACCACTTAAACGATTTAGAGCTGTGACACACGTCACATTCTTCGTCTTAACATTCCGCGATAATTGCAGTGCGGCAAATAATAATAATTCTAAAGGGTTGGACATAATCTTGTTGTTGGCGAGTTTCATAGGATCTGTAATCGCATTCGGTTTCACGAGCATCCTCATCTTATGGTTGTTCTCGATGGCCAAAACCGTCGGTTTGGTCGACGTTCCAAGCGGTCGTAAAACGCATGAAGGCGAGATTCCGCTGGTGGGCGGTCTGTCCATTTATATTGCTGCGTTTGCCGCAACCATCATCACCGGGTTCATCATGTCGGATGGTTCCATGCTGCAAGAAAACAGCGGTTTCTTTTTGGCGGGCATGTTGCTACTCCTGGTTGGCGTCGTAGATGATTACATTGAGCTTCGCCCCGTTGCGAAGCTCGTCGCACAGACTGGCGCCGCACTTATTATGATTTTTGGCTCTGGTGTGGTCCTGCGCGACGTTGGCAGTCTCGGCAACACCGGCGAGGTGTTATCCACCGGTGTTTTTGCAATTCCCTTTACGATTTTCGCGACGATTGGTGTCATCAACGCGCTCAATATGGCCGATGGACTTGACGGTCTTGCGGGCAGTCTTGCGTTGGTCAGTCTATGTGGTTTTGTCGCTGCTACATTACTTTTTGGAGGCGGTCAGGACATCGGTCTTCTTAGTATTCTGGCGGCGGCTGTAATTGGATTCCTGGTATTTAACTTCCGCTTTCCAGGGCGTCGTTCTGCAATCGTCTTCCTGGGGGATTCCGGCAGTATGTTCCTCGGTTTCGCCGTTTGCTGGTTCGCGATCAAATTTTCGCAGGGCGAAAGTCGGGTGATCGCGCCGTCAATGGCGCTGTGGTTTCTTATAGTACCGCTCTTCGATGCTGTCTCAATGACCACGCGTAGAATCTTGAAGAAGCGACCGCCCTTCGGCGCGGATAAAGAGCATCTGCATCATATATTTCTGCTGGCCGGATTCACCGTGCAGGAAACCGTACTGATAATGGTTGCGATGTCGGTCATTGGTGCAGCAATCGGCATCGGTGGAACCTACTACGGCGTGCCAGAGTACATCATGGTCGGGTCGTTTCTTGGCCTTGGGCTGATGTACCTGTGGATGATTGTCCGTTCCTGGACGGTAATGCGGTTTCTCAAGAAGTCGATCAACAGGCGCACGAGCGTCGTTGACCGTCGGGTTGGCGGAGAACGTCGCAATAGTTCCGTCGCGTATCTTGGCCCCGAAAGGAGATCAGGTGTCGATCGGCGGGGCGATCCTCGTCGAAACGATGACGTCAATCCATATGAAGAGTTGAGCAAAACAGGCTAAGTTTGCGTCGCGACTAGCTTAAGGCGTTGCGGCCGGTCGAAAAAACTCGAATCCGATCTTCTTCACGGTCCGGGTTCGAAAAGGAAGCAACAACCCAAACCACGCTAAGTAGCCGGCGTACCCGACAACGAC
>JBPCYD010000190.1:0-5979 GCA_051007895.1 Woeseiaceae bacterium | reverse complement strand
AAGCCGAAACATTGTTGAGTCGTCAATTTCACGGTGTGCATTTCGGCGTTTCCTGTAAAACGGCGGTAGTCTAAAGCGTTGGCTTTTCTGCAACGATGGTGGTCGCAAGCAACGCAATCATATAGGTGCTGCGCGGCCAGCGCATCACCGGGACCCCACTTGATTGATGGCGCAATACACACAATATTCCTCGTGATTGAACACCGCATCTCGTCGCTGCGAAATAACCTAAAATTCTGTCTTTCGGTTGGATGGCACCACTTCATACCCAAACTTAACTATCTATTGCAAATCGATGAAAATTAAGAAAAACATAAAACAGAGACGAATTTCGCAACGCCTGTAATTCAAAACAGCCCCGATGCAAATGAATACCATTGCCATCTGCAAGGAGGTATCATGCCGGCCGGAGCGATCAATTAATTGAATTTCGTCAATCGTACGAAGAAGAAACAAGAATCTTTTGGCGGCACGACACTGGCCCGGGCAATCGTTGTTAACGCGCAACGCAATCCAGATGCCGGCAAAATCCGCACTCGATGCCGACACTCAATTAACTGAGCAATCTATCAGCAATACGAATAAGGCCGACGTGTGCGCAATACCCTTTGCGTTCGTTTTGCCACCAGAAAATCATGTTTAGGGGACTTGAATGAGACGCTTAGGAAAACTGCTTGGAATTGGACGCAAGGGATTGCTGCTCGTAACAGCCGCAACGCTTGCTTTAGCGATGGTAGGTACAACCGTCAATGCCCAGGAGATCACGTCTTCGGTGACGGGAACAGTGTTGCAACCGAATGGCTCTCCAGCCGCCGGAGTAACCGCGACCATCATCGACTCTCGCGACGGCGGTAGACGCTCTGTCAGAGCCGACGACAGAGGCGTAATCAGCTTTCGATCGATCAGTGCCGGTGGTCCCTACACGGTGCGGATTGATGGCGGCGAGTATGAAGACCTTCTGATTACTGATCTGTACGCCGATATTGCGGGTAGCGCTTCTTTCACCGTTACGCTCGAGGAAGCCAGTGAAGCGATTGATGAAATAACGGTAACTGCTGCCCAGGTGTCAATGGTGACTGTGGCGTCAGGACCCAGCTCTTCGTTCTCATTGGAAGACATCACCAACATGCCATCGACACAACGGCAGATTCGCGACGTCATTCGAGTCGACCCCAGAATAAGCATTGGCGCCTCGGGAGATGGCGGTGACCAGGCTGGCGCAATCAGCTGTCTCGGTGGCTCCAGTCGAACCAACTCCTTTACCATTGATGGAGTAAGAGCGACTGATGCGTTTGGCCTGAACCTGTCCGGTAACCTGGCGAGATTCTCGTTCCCGATTCCGTTCGATACTGTTGCGGCAGCAGCGGTCGAGTTTGCGCCCGTGTCCGTTGAATATGGCCAATTCAGCGGCTGTAACGTCAACGTGGTTACCAAGTCCGGTGGCAATGAATTCCACGGCTCCGGTTTCTACCTGTTCAATGACGACAGCCTGACCGGCGACAAGCTCGACGGCGTAGCCTTCGACCAGGGTGTGTTCGAACGCAAAAACTACGGTGTAGAAGTTAGCGGACCAATCCTCCAGGACAAGCTCTTCTTCTATGCTTCATACGAAGAAACAGACACTGCATCGATCAACGAAGTCGGCACGATTGATAGTAACTTCCCGATCAAGAAAACGATTTTCACGACCGACCAGGTCAATCAGATCCGCGACGTACTGATTAACCAGTATGGCCGTGACCCCGGTGAGGTAGTACGCAACCTTCCTGTTACGTCCGAGCGCGTTTTTGGTCGTATCGACTGGAATATTAATGACGATCACAGGATGGAGGCGACCTATTCGAGTCTCAAAGAGAACACCATCATCGCGGATGACATCGGACCTGGTAGTCGCGGAAACTTTACGTTCTCCGACAACTTCCATAACCGCGGTTCGGACTCGGAAACGTATGGTCTTCGCCTGTATTCTAACTGGACCGATCGGCTGTCGACTGAATTCAGGTATTCGACGCAGGACGTCCAGGACATCCAAAACCCACTGGGCGGCGGCGAAGCGCAGGGCCCCAATCCGATTCCACGCATTCAGATTGGCTCACCGGGCGGCAACGAATTTTTCGGTTCCGATTTCACATCAGGTCCGGGTACTTTCCGTTCAGCGAACGAGCTCAATACCAACAAGGACCAGCTTAAGTTGAAATTTGATTACGTAATGGGAGACCACCTGATCACCGGTGGTTATGAATATGAAACTCTGGATGTTTTCAACCTGTTTATTATTAACGCTACAGGCACGCTGGTCTTCGACGGTACGGGTGACTTCGACACAGAAGTACTTCCCCGGCTTACTGCGGGAACGGTCGCCAACATTCGGCAGGGTGTATCGTTCACTCAGAACCCGACGGACGCAGCGGCAATTTTCACCCGTGACATCCATTCACTGTTCCTGCAGGACCAGTGGGATATTAACGATGACCTGCAACTGATCTATGGCTTGCGCTATGACTGGTACGCCACGGACGACGTGCCAATGCTAAACCCGAACTATGTGGCGCGATACGGAATGTCAAACCAGGTGTCGTTCGACAGTCTTGACGCAATCCAGCCCAGGATCGGCCTGAACTACACCTTGCCGGAACGGTTCGGTGATACCCGTCTCTCGCTCGGATTCGGCGTGTTCTCGGGCAATGATCCAACGGTCTGGTTCTCTAACGCTTACCAGAACTTCGGTGGCGCGCTCGGTGTTGGCGACCTGTCAAGCTGCCCTGCGGGAACCGAGAACGTATTGACCGGCGGCACCTTCCAGGGCATACCTCAGTGTGTTGTCGATGCTGGTCAGGCGCAGGCCCAAAACGTCGCCGGCACGGTCAATGCGACCGACCCGAACTTCGAGTTGCCCACGGTCAATCGCTACAGCATCGGCCTTGAGCACAACACGCTGACGAATATTGATTTCTTCAGCGACTGGCTGGTGAAAGTGGACCTGATCTATTCAGACCTGAACGACTCCGTCGACTTTCTCGACCTGTCTCTCAACCAGACCGGTACCACCGCCGATGGCAGGCCAACCTATCAGCAGATTGACCCGCTCCTGCCGGGCTGTGCTGCAACCTTTAACGGGCCGCGACAGGGATTCAGCAACGTGACACCGGCTTGCGAGGGTGGCAACCAGGACGTCTTCTTTACTAATCGCATTGGTGACGATGGCCACACCTTTACGGCAGCATTCCAGGCCGCTAAGGCATTTCAGTGGGGCGACGCCTGGAGCCTGAATGTTGGCGCCGGATACGCCTACAACGATTCAGAAGTAGGCAATCCGGGCACATCGTTCACAGCAGCCGAGAATTTCCGTGCTGTTGTCGCAGAGGACATTGTGAGCCCGCCAGTTGGTGTTTCGTTGCGTAATAATCAGCACAACTATACGTTTCAGGCGACGATATCGAATGATTTCATTGAAGGCCACGCTACGAGCCTGACGGCGTTCTACCAGTTACGTGAAGGTCATGAGCTGAGCGCTGTGTTTAACGGCGGTGATTTTACGGACGGTATCGGCGATACGGGTGGCCGCGCACGCAACCTGCTGTATGTCCCGACTGGTGCTGGCGATCCGAACGTGATCTTCGATCCAGGCTTTGACCAGTCGGCATTCTTCGCCTTTACGGATGGCGAAGGTTTTGCGCGCGGCGCGATCGCGGGCAAAGGCGGATTGAGTGAAGACTGGCAGTCAGATCTCGATATCCGAATCCAGCAGGAAATCCCGCTGGGATTTCGCGATGCGAGACTGAAGATCTACCTTGATTTCGAGAACGTATTCAACCTGCTAAATGACAGCAACGGAACGAAGCGTTACTTCGTGCCGACTGACATTGATTCCGCAATTGGCGTTGTTGACGCGTCAGTAGACCCGGTCACCGGCGTTTACACGTACACGAACTTCACGCCACCCGTAGAGGCACCAGACTCTATCGATTCGCTGTACCGAATCCAGTTGGGCATCAGGGGTGAGTTCTAGGTCTTTTGCACTACTTAAAGACCGTTGGCATAACGAAAAAGGCGCTCCTGTCCGGAGCGCCTTTTTTTATTACGGGAGAAAGGGGTCAGACCCCTTTTTCGATATAATGACTACCGTGTTCGAGCGTTCTTACGCGAAAAAGGGGTCTGACCCCAGTTCTTTCTTGTGCGCACTTTTGTTGCTTCTGTGCGCCAGCACCTCATTGGGACAGACGGCGGACCGACCCAACATCATTGTGGTCATGGCCGACGATCATGCCCAATGGGCGCTGGGTGCATACGGACTTAGCCAGATCGACACACCCAACATCGACTGGCTGGCAAACCAGGGCGTGCTTTTCGAGAATGCCATGACGCCGGCGCCAGTTTGCTCTGCCGCGCGGGCCAGTTTCTACACAGGAAAAATGCCCTCGCAACACGGTGTGCATGATTTCTTGAGCGAAGCTGCGGAATATGACGCCAACTGGCTCGCCGGCGAAAAGCTCTTATCCGAACGCCTGGTCGACGAAGGTTACAGGACAGGATTGTTCGGCAAGTGGCACGCAACGACCGATAGCCGGCCACCGCAACCGGGCTTTGACCGCTGGTTGAGCTATGACCCCTACAAAGCCGGTTGGCAAAACCAGTACGTCCACAGCGGCACCGTGCATTTCTCAAGCGACAATGCGGAAATTCAACACACCGGGGTCCAGGCACGCTTTCTTACCGAGGAGGCCATCCGCTTCATCGACAGTTCATCGGACAAGCCTTTTTTCGTCAGCCTGAATTTTACGGAGCCGCACGCGCCATTTGTCGGCATGCCGGAACGGCTGGTGGACAAATATCGGCATATTGCGAACGACATCGTGAAAGCCGGGGGCGCATCCGACATGGCCGATCGAGGAACTCAGACGACGACGCCTGGCGACCACATTGAACAGTTGGCACAATACCTCGCCGCCGTATCCCTGATCGACGACCAGGTGGGTCGACTCCTGGATGCGCTCCAGGGCCGTGGTTTGTTAGGCAATACCCTGCTGGTATACACGTCAGATCACGGCCTGCTGGTCGGACAGTACGGCCTGTACGGCAAGACCAATGCAACGAATGGTCCCAATTTCTACGAGGAGACGATTCGCATACCCATGATCATCCGTGCGCCGGGTGAGGAATTCAGGAGATCGCAGTCCCGCGGCGAGCTGGTTGACCTGATGGACCTGCACGTAACCGTCATGGATTACGCAACGGGAGGCAAAATTACAAAAACGGGCTACGGTCCCGGCCGCTCGATGCGGGAACTGCTGGAAGGTGAACGAAGCACCGGCTGGCGGACACTCCAGTTTGCAGAACGTGGTCACGCACGGATGGTAACGGACGGACGGTGGAAACTGGCGCGTTATTATCCGCAAGATTCCGGCGATAGTCCGACAGATATCTGGTATGACCTGGCGCATCCCTTTAAAGAGCGACATGCTTCGGCGCCACCGAGACAGCCGCTTCGCGATAAAATGGTCAAGGCGCTTGATCTATTCTTCGCGATGCATGAAACGCCGGAACACACCGGCAGAAGAATTTGGGAGCAGCCTCCGCCCAATGCACGATTCAAGGCCGATCTGGACGCGACCATGCAAGATAATTAACATTAAATAATTATTATAATTTATTGATTATTAACACATTTTTATCTATTGTTCTTCAATTTAATCAAAATCTCAATCGGGCGACTTGGTATAAGACATTTCAGGATCTGACCAACTGATGCAGGCAAGTGCGGCAGCAACAACACCTGGGATTGACCCGCTATCGGTCGATCGCTTCAATGCAGAAGGCTTCCTCCTGGTTGAGGATTTCTTCACGGATAGTGAGCTTGAGATTTTCGGCAAATCCATTGACGCGGCCGTTCGCAACCGCACCGCCGGCGACAACCGCGGACTTTCCGACAAAAACCTTTATGAGCAAACATTCATACAGTGCAAAGGACTGTGGGAGGAT
>JBPCYD010000189.1:0-6211 GCA_051007895.1 Woeseiaceae bacterium | reverse complement strand
GATAGAATGATCATCATGCCGGGCAGCAGCACAAAGCGTTGATGTGGACCCATTGTCTGCGTGCCGGAGAAATGCAGGAATACGTACAGGAGCTGGAGACCCAGCAGAATTGTCACGCGGCGAAATGAAGGTCGTGAAACGAGAAACAGAAGTGCAATGACAATGAGGGCGAGCATTCCTCCACCAAATGCATCGATCTGACGTGATGCGGCGTCGACCAGACCGCTGTCTTCCCGGAATGCCGAGTAGAGGTCCGCTTGATCCGTCGTAATCGTTCGGACCATCTTGGGCCAGGCAATTGTCGCAAACAAAAAGAAAGCACAGAATCCGCTGACCAGAGGCGCTCGCAATTCACGTAATACTTCCGGCATATCAAACCGGCGACTCTTGACCAGCCGCCAGGCAGCGTCCGCGAATGCGATGCAAAAGAACCCAACAACCCAATAGGCGTTCCATCGCTGCATGATCACACCCGAGAGCAACAGCGCACCGATGATAGCCAGTGACACGGTGCTTATCTCTCGTGGAGGCTGTCTGAAATAGAGCCAGAGGACAGCGAGATTAACCGCGGCGACACTGACCCCCATGTAACCGCGAACGATGGGTACCCAGAAAGGAACGAGACAGGCTACAACGATTATTGGCAATGCGGGCCACCAGTTTGGCCAGTCCGTTACCTCGTTACCGCCGAGCGCGCGCACGGCAACGAGTAGCATCAGTACCGCAGCAAACGCATAAACGTTCAGCAGCGATAGTTCGTAGACCATTCGGGAGCCGCCAAATATCGCCAATACTGGCGCTACGGCGAGATTTGATGAAATGTTGTATTCATTGAAACGAATACTGCGAATCAATCCACCGATCGCGCCGGGATCCGGTATGGCTTTGTCAGCCTCGTCGACAACCCACGACGTTGCGTGGTCCTGTTGCGCGGCCAGCGGTCGAATGGCCGATTTCCGTTCCCCGCCGCGAAGAAATTCTCCAACGTCACGCGAGGATGTCCAGTTGCTCGAATAATCCCAGGTGTAGATTGTTCTTTCCTGTGACACATACCAATAAATGAAAGAATTACTGGCGAGCAGAAACAGGAAAAGCAGGCCGCCGGTGATCACGCCTCGTTTCTTCCGCTCGGGCGCACGCATGGCTGAGCTCGGACTGCCAAAGCCGCTTGCTTCTCTCAGATTGCAGGAAAACAGATAAAGGATCGTAAGGATTGCGCCAAGCGCCAACACATTAGAAAGCAACCAAATCGTGCCGTAGTGAGGCTGGATCGCTGCCGGCATGATGTCGATCTCAGTCGCGCCAGCATCGATCGATTGCTCCAGGGAAAAATTCAATTCGGAGGTGCGTCGTGGCACCGCGATTTGTATGAGCCGCCAGTCTCCGCAGAAATCACGAAGTGGAACCGTTTCGGCGGACGACTCATTCAGATTGGCGGCGGCTAGAACCAGTACGCCATCGACATTGCATTCCTCGGACTGACTTGATTCGGCAGTTGCCCTGGTGCGAAGCAACACGCCAGCCCGCCCGCCTGACGTCCAAACTCGCCAATCGACAGGTATTGCCCCAATCGACACGGACTCATTTGACGAACCGGGCACAGTCAGTCGCGCATAATGTCTACCCAATTCCACGATCTGACGTTTGTTGACTTGCGGCGTGATTGCCAATTGGGTAACGCCTCTCCACGCGGTGTTGTTGCCACTGTCAATTCCGGCAACAACCATAGAGGCGCCTGCTAGCGCGATCGATCCGCTGGCAATCCAGACGATTTTCGGATGCCGCAGCCATTCCATGGTTCGTGAAAGTCGGTCGGAAAAGCAAACGACTCCAAGTACAAATGTAGCGCCTATCAGACTGGCAATAACGACATTTGCCACGCCCATAGAAACCGCATCGCGGCCGAACAAGTCGACCGCGCCGCTGACAACAAGCGGCCCGAGACCAAGCGCTACCAGGATCGATCCCAGCGCGACAATTACGAATCGAATCGGTTTCCCTAGCTGCATTCCCGGTACTCCATTACGCTGGGGCATTATCGCCTATGAGTGCGGTGACTGATATGCCCGAATCCTCCTCCAAAACTGTGACCCGCGTCTCACCTGGATTTGTGCCACATTCCCTGTTAGGGGAAAGTGAATAAATGCAGGTATTTTTAAGTTGATATGATCCACTTCCATTTGAGATTGCTCGGTCCGGGACAAGAATAAGAATGTGTGGAATCACAGGCGTTATCGCAGACGGGTGTACCGGGAACCTCACGCCTGACCTGGAGCGCATGACAGACGCGATCCGTCACCGCGGGCCGGATGACGAGGGTTACTACCAGTCGCAGTTCGCGGACGATTGCTTTGTTGGGCTGGGTCACAGGCGGCTGTCGATCATCGACCTGTCCACCGGTAAGCAACCCATTGGCAACGAAGATGGCAGCGTCCAGATTGTTTTCAATGGCGAGATCTATAATTTTCGTGAACTGCGTGACGAACTTGTTGAGCGCGGTCACACTTTCGTAACCCAATCGGATACGGAAACAATCGTCCACGCGTATGAAGAGTTCGGTGAGAACTGTGTCGAACATTTGCGCGGCATGTTCGCATTTGCGATATGGGACCAGAACAAGGAAAAATTATTCCTGGCAAGGGACCGTTTTGGCCAGAAACCGCTGTTCCTGTTCGAACGCAAGGGCCTTCTCCTTTTTGCATCTGAAATTAAAGCGCTTTGCACATGGCCCGGTATCGAGCCGGAGGTCAACGAGAGTGTCATTCCTGACTATATGACGTATCGCTATGTGCCGGGCCCGGACACTCTGCTGCAGGGCATCCGCAAACTGGAACCCGGCTCTTACGCCGTTTGGCAGCAGGGACAGTTATCCGAACGACGGTATTACACGCCACCCGATCAAAAGTTGCCTGGCAAAACGACCATACCGGAGGATCCGATCGGCGCATTCCTTGACAAGCTCGACGAGGCAGTCCGTATTCGAATGGTCAGTGACGTGCCGTTCGGCGCCTTTCTGTCTGGTGGAATTGACTCCTCGGCGGTTGTTGCCCTGATGGCCAGGCACAGCAATCTACCGGTCAAAACCTTCTCAGTTGGATTCACGGAATCGGCGTACAGTGAGTTGGAATATGCACGGGAAATCGCGACGCGATTTTCCACCGATCACCACGAGTTAAGAATTTCTGCCGATGATCTGATCGAGGAATTGCCGGGGCTGATTGCCTTTCGCGATGCGCCGGTTTCTGAACCATCCGACATTCCGATTTACCTGCTAGCGAAGGAAGCTCGCAAGACGGTCAAAATGGTACTAACCGGTGAAGGTTCTGATGAATTCCTGGGCGGTTATCGAAAACACGTTTACGAAAACTATGTAACAAACTACCTGCACATTCCGCGAGTGTTACGAAAAAAACTGGTTGAACCGGTGGTGCGATCGCTTCCTTACCGCTTCCGAAGCGTCAAAACCGGTGTCGCCAATATGGGTACGGAAAGCTGGACCGAGCGAATGCCGCAGTGGTTCGGCGCCCTCTCCGTCAGCAGTCGCTCCGAGCTTGTTGCCATAGACGATGTTGGTACAAGCGGCGATGAATTCCAGTTTGCAATCTCGCCCGGCAACAGCGCCTTGCGAAGTATCCTCTATTTCGATCAGACGAGCTGGCTGCCGGACAATTTACTCGAGCGCGGAGACCGCATGACGATGGCTGCGTCGCTCGAAGCAAGAATGCCCTTTATGGACCACGAACTTGCTGAATTTGCCTCAGCATTGCCGGACCAGTTCAGGGTGCGTGGCCGGTCGACCAAATGGATATTACGGCAGGCTGTACAGCGATTGTTGCCAGCGAGAATTATTGATCGACCCAAAATTGGTTTTCGAGTCCCGGTCAACGAGTGGTTCCAGGGTCCTATGCGTGACTACCTGCGGGCGCATTTATGCGGTTCTGATTCCATCGTTCGCCGCTACTTTCACGCCAGCACACTCGACGGCGTCGTGGATGAACATATCCGTGGTCGACAGAATCACGAAAAACTCTTGTGGACATTGCTGAATCTCGAGATTTGGCACCGCCTCAGGTACGAGGAAATCCACTGATGGCCAGAGTACTGATCACCGGTCCGGCGGCAACCGATCCAGGCGGAGTCGCCGTTTACCTGGAGAGCGTCACGAAACACTTTCATGCCAACAACATCGAATTCGATTTTCTGGAGATCGGCTCAACCCGTGGGCGTTTTCTGCACCCCTTGGCAGACCAACTTGCTTTTCGCGACAAGATCAAGAAAAACCAATACGACCTGGTCCATATCAATCCTTCCCTGCTCAGCAGGAGCTTTTTCCGGGATGGTTTGCTGGCATTGCAAGCAAAATCACGCGGTTTGCCAGTACTGGTCTTTATGCATGGTTGGTCTGGTGAATTTGAAAAGCAGGTCGAACGACGCTGGCTCCGGTTCTTCAACGCCACATTCGGCAAGGCCGATGGTTTCATCGTCCTGGCGTCGGATTTCGCAAATAAGCTGAAGCAATGGGGCATCCGTGCACCCATTTATCGCGAGACGACCGCGGTCAGTGACGAACTCATTGCCACGTTCGATCTGGAGTCGAAGCTTGCGAACAGCAATGTCGGCAACCAGTGTCGCGTCCTTTTCCTGGCGCGTCTTGAGCCGGACAAAGGGGTTTACGAGACCATTGACGCTTGCGCACTGTTGAAAGAGCGGCAGATAAACATCCTGTTGACAGTCGCCGGCGACGGACCGGAAGCTGAGCAAATGCGCAGCTACGCGGAAAGCAAACTGGGAACCCATGTGCAATTTCCGGGCTACGTACGTGGCGATTCGAAGGTGGAGGCGTTTTCGAACGCACACGTTTACGCCATGCCGACCGCCTACGCGGAGGGACTGCCAATATCCCTGCTTGAGGCAATGGCTTTTGGCCTACCCGTCATTACCCGACCGGTTGGCGGGCTCAAGGATGTATTCATTGATGGTGAGCACGGATTCATCTCGGAAAGCCGGGACCCCGCCGTGATCGCAGCCCAACTTGAACAATTAGTCCGTGATCAGGCGCTATGGCGACAAATAAGTCGCAATGTGCATAGTTTCGCGAAAACACACTTTGTGGGTTCGGCCGTCGCATCAGAGCTTGCCGAAATCTACAGGAACACAATGAAGGCCGACACCAGATCCTCGGTTTGACCGCCTCTGTTAAGCGGTTTCTCAGATCACCTCTACCCTGCGCCTTTTGGGACCATTTCCACCCACAGGTGCCACCCCATCGATTTTGCGAACGGTAGCTTCTTTGCGGGCAGCGGCGGCGCGTGCATGAATTCCTTGTGGCAGCGAACAATATCGAATTTTCCGAAATCTTCCTTTACGGCCCGAACGTCATAGACCTTCGAATAGGGATTAAGTGGCCCGTCCGTATTTCTGTGTATAAAATTCTTCATGCGCAAGTACTGAAATAACCCTGCTTCCCGGGCGTTGGCGACATGCTGATGTACCATTTCATCAGAAGAGAAACCCGGCGCAAGGTAGCAGGCGATCAATCCCAGCCGCCTGACGATCGAGATCGAAAACCAGTAATTCAGTGAATTCTTGGCATATAACATTGCGACTAACATGCCGTCGGGCCTGAGTACGCGGCTGATTTCAGACTGTGCCAACCCGATTTCGGGTATGTGATGCAGGACACCATGACTGAAAACAATGTCGAAACTGTTGTCCTCGAATGGCATTTCCAGGGCGCTTCCCTGAGTTAGTCCCTGATACGGTAGCTCTTTTAATTCGAGCCTGACTCCAACTCGTTCTACCGATTCGGCTGTCAGGTCAATGCCAGACCACTTGGCACCGCGTCGAATAATTTGCTCCGAGTCTGCACCCTGTCCAAGTCCTATCTCCAGCGTTTGTTTGTCCGCAAACTCGATCTGATCCAGACAATCCAGGATGTGGCCTTCCTTGTTGTAACGATACTTGTCGTATTCATTAAAGAACGCTTCATAGTCGCGCCGAAAATTGTCCAACCCACCGACCTGCATGTCACCACAGGGGTGATGCTGCCAAAACTCCTCCACGCTGACTTCGTCCATCGCTTTCTACCTCAAATACGGCGTGTCCAAACGAATCGGATTCCTAATATATGACGTCTAACCGGTCGGGCGGATCATTCGCATTTCAACCTGGCACGAATAGGGTAATTCAATCTGCCCGGAAATTTCCAATG